>JBDTPK010000091.1:0-8711 GCA_039932735.1 Nitrospirota bacterium | reverse complement strand
CCGGCACCTTGCCGTCGAGAAGCACGGTCCCGGTGAGCATTCCACCTTCGACAACGGGAATCTCATCATAGGCTGCAGAACCCTGCGCAAGAATCAGGCTTACCGCGCTGGCACAGGCGACCATCAGCCCTCTCCGCATCACTGTTTTCATTGTTGACTCCTCGTATGTAGGCGGACGTTAGCAGGAGCAACCGTCTTTGTCCTCCCGTCGATCGAGCGAGAGCTCCTTTCTCTGCCCGGGACGTGATGGTGTTCATTCCCAACTCCCATCACTGCTGCAGGAGGAACTTTCGCATCAGGCTGCCCCATCAAGATAGATGACCGCAGTCAGGCTCATCGAGTGGAAAGGATCTGACAGATCAGTCCATATGTTGTACCGGATGGTTCGGGCTTTGCTGAAACATACACTCACATACTCGCCCGGATGAATGGTCACGAAGTCTTTGATCCCTCCGTACCTGGTTTTGAAGCCGTACTCGCAGCCCAAGGGCCGTTGAACCCATGTCGCTCATTTGCGCCGGTGTAGAACTCCACTTCCTCATTGTGTCGCTCGTCGTGAATTTTACAAAAGATGAGCTTCAGCAGTTCCCAAAATGCCTGGGGTTTCTGGAGACCCTGATTGCCCGCAATGTAATTGTGACAACGGCGGAACGCGAATAATAGAGCATCGGACGTCGCGGGCTTGAGTTGATCAAAGCGCGGACGTTCAGCCTCCTCACCCTCGCGGCCAAATTCTGGTACGTCAGGAACCTCCTCTACCGTGACCTTTCCACTCTTGATAATACGACGATAGCAGAATCGCTCCATGCCATTGGTCCACATGCCGTAATGAACATTGGGGCATGCGGCCATATAGCTCTGGAGTTGCCCCACTCCGTCTTTCTTATCGGCAGACTTCACTGTCGGAGCCTTGCACTCAACGATTATGTGTGCATTTTCCTGCTCATGCTCGGTCTCGGGCGGCAAGATAACGAGATCAGCCCGAGGTTTGCGGGTACCAATCCGCAACGTGAACTCAACCTCGATATCGGTCTTGGCGTAGCCGTACTCGCGCACAAGTGACTTAGCTATTTCCTGACGAACATACTCCTCTGGAGTCTCGTCCGGCAAGGCCGCAGCGAGCGAGATGCCAAGGGGTACTTTTCAGTACGTTGAGGTGTTGAGCGAGGCGAGAACGCAGTCGGCGGCGCTTTTCAACATTCGGCTACGCGCTTTTGAAGCGGGTCACCTTGGCAAACACAATCGCCGCGAAGGGGAGCGCGAGGCCCAGGAGTAATTGCGCGATGAGAAGCGTGCCGAGCTGGCTGTAGTCGGCGGGGGTTTGAACAACGCCCGATGCGTGATCTCGAACTTCCCGGCTGACCACGTAGATGTCATTCATGTATTTAGTGCCGAGCTGACTCAATGACAAAGCGAGATTCGTGAACGACGCCATCACGGCAAAGAAAGTGGCCTTCAAGTTCGCTGGCGCGCTGTTGGCAATCCAGGCGAGCATGGGAATCATGGATATCTGGCCGAGCGGCGACTCCAGCGCCGTATCGATCAATGCGATGAACCTCGCATCGACGACTCCACCAGTGAGTCTGGCTGTCCACTCGTGCAATCCGTAGAACATGCTCACGATCGGGAGGGTCAGGATGGTACCGATCACTGTGAGAAACCCGATGACATAGGCAATGGACCGTTCGGCCATGAAACGGCGAAACACGAACATCCCCACCAGCGTGAGCGTGCTTCCAATCAGAGACAGGATTGAAAGAAACTGCTGATCGAACTTCAGCTGGTCGATCATCCACCAGGTCGTCCCTGGCCCAGTCCCCGGAATGGCGCGGAAGATGAAGACCACGACCGCTGTCCCGACCAGGGTGAACCGCTTGTCCGGCTCCAGTTCTCTGACCAGCCTCGCCATCAAGAACAGGACGATGGCCATCGAGCCGACAAAGACAATCTCCTCGCTATACGAGAAACCACCGAACCCGACCGTCAGCACGAATAGGGCAAAGGCGAGGCTCCCGCCAAGAATCCACCAATTTGGCTTGGTCGGCTCCACCTGGCTTCCTCGGGCGCGCACCATCTCGTCGATCTTCTCGCGCGCGAATCCCTGTTGCCGGAGCTGACGCATGTGGCGGTGTTGCAGAAACCAGGCGACCCCCACCCCAAGGACTGAGACAAAGGGGATGACGAGCGCCATGAGGTAGACCTTCTGGTAGAGCCGAACAGTCTCTGTCTGAGGAAGCCCATCCACACCTGTAAAGACATACACATTGACCATCGCCACCACGACTCCGCCACCGACGATGGCCACGCGCCCAAGCGTCTGCATGGTGGTGTGCATGAGCTTGAGGGTCGGCTGGTCGAACGGCTGCCCCCGCTCATCCACTCGTGGCACGGCATCGACCGTCATGGCATCTGCGACCGCATCTTGCACCACGTAGCCGATCGGCCCAAGCAACGTGCTGACCACAAACCACACTTCCGCCGGTAAGATGGCGGTCATCGCCTCCCGACTCCCGATCAAGGCTGCCATGATCCCAAGACTGGCGGCCAGCAGTCCGGCTCCAAGTCCCACGAGCCAGCCCTTCCAGCGCCACAAGAGATCGACGAGATGTCCGATCGGCATCTTGAGTGCCCAGGGAATGCCGGCCCAAAATCCCAGGGAAGCAAGGAACGAGGCGGAGAGGCCTAGGTAGTCCTTGACAAAGAATGTCCCGACGATGCCGGTCAGACCGGAAATCCCGTAGGCCATGTAGACCATGAGCGGGGGCAGATAGGAGAGCCGCATCTCACGACCGAGGGAAAGCAAGTTGCGGTCGATCCATCCAACGAAACGCGTGAACATTTCTATGGCAAGGCTCTGGCAGGTTGGCGACGCTCGATCAGCGCCTGCAGCTGTGCGCGCATCGTATCAGTCGGCAAGTGTGTCCGATCCCCATGTCCGGCCAACACCCATTCGAAGGGGTAGTCGAGAAGTTTCTTGATGGAGTGCACCAGAACATGCTTCCTCCACACCAGCTGACTTGGAGCACTGAGCCTCTTCTGCGCGGAGTCCCACCAGAGATGATCCCCCGTGAAGAGGAACCGGTTCTTGTAGAGCAAGGCCATGCTGCCTGCCGTGTGGCCCGGCACTGGGATGACCTGAAACTGCGGCATGACCTGGATACTGTCTGCCCCTTCAATGATCCATTCCGCATCCGGAGCCGCTTCGACGTCCGCCCGATGAATTATCCGTTTCGCGCCGAAATGGGCGGCATACTTCTCTGCATCGGCCACATCGTCTTTATGCGTAAGAAAAATGTACGAGATGCCGCCCTTGCGCTCGAAGGCCTCGACGAGATGTTTGAGATACCTCGGCGAATCGACAAGCCAGTTGCCGTCCGGATGTTCGATGAAGAAACTATTTGCGCCGAACGACTTCTCAGAATTAAAGCCGCAGTACGACACCTCATCTTCGAGTTGGAGCGGGAAGCTCGCCATCGCGTCTTTCATCTGTAACTGGTCGCTGTGCTCGGTGCCGATCGATCCGACCGGACAAGCGAGGAGCGCTTGATACGCTTGATGGGAATGCCCCTCGTCGATCGGCTGTCGGGTGACGGCGGAAAATTTGCCGACTTCCTCGAAACTTGTCGGTGCCAACTGCCGACAGGTATCGCAGTTGATGCAGGTCGCATCGACATAAAAATTTCCTGCCACATTGGAGTCGAGTCGTTTTTTCTCATCGGCCATGGCGGAAACCTTTATGCAGTGATACCTTTAGTCTTCTTGGCTACTTTGGCTTGATCAGCCGCGCGCCAGAGATACCAAGCCGCGGTAGTGCGGTAGGGTTTCCAGCGCTCCCCATATCGTTGCACATCTCTCGGCTTCGGCATGGAACGCTTGCCATAGGCAATGCGGAATCCGTTGCGCACGCCGAAGTCGTCGACCGGCAGAATGTCCGGCCGTCCCAGTTGAAAGATCAGCAACATTTCGACCGTCCAGCGGCCGATTCCACGGACCGCAATGAGCCGCTCGATGATCGCCTCGTCGTCGAGCGTTCGGACGATGACGCTTGTCGGCACCGTTCCATCGAGTGTCTTGGCAGCCAGATCGCGGAGCGCGGCAACCTTAGCCAGTGAAAATCCCGCGCCATGAATTGCCCGCTCGTCCATCGCGAGCAGATCGGCCGGTTGAGGAAATCGTTTTGTCGGAAACAAGGCGACGAAGCGGCGCACAATACTCTCCGCCGCCTTCTCGTGCAGTTGTTGGTAGGCAATCGCTCGTGCCAACGATTCAAACGGCGACCGTTTCGATCGTGGGATCAAGGTGAAGGGACCCACCTCACGGATCAACCGCTTCATGAACGGATCCGCCTTGGATAGATGCCTGATTTCCTGGGTCTGTCGATCCATCTGAGAATCCGCGCTCTTACCCCTGACTGACGATGGCATCGGCTTCGATTTCAACCAACATTTCCGGATCGATCAAGCGCGTCACTTCCACGATCGTCGTCGCAGGCCTGATGGCCCCGAATACTTCCCCATGGGCTCGGCCAACGTCCTGCCATTGATCGATGTTCACCAGGTACATGCGGGTTCGGACCACATCGGCGAGTGACGCGCCGGCTTGCTGGAGCGCCGATTCGATCGTCTTCAACGTCCGAATCGTCTGGGCATAGGGGTCGCCTTTGCCGACAAGCCCTTCCGCTGTCATGGCCGTCGAACCGGACACGCATATCGAAGCCCCGATTCGTACCGCTCGCGAGTACCCGAGCTTAGCTTCCCACGGACCACCAGTAGAAATATTCTGCCGCCCCATCTGTTTTCTCCTACATGACAATGCCCCCGCCTGCATGAATGTTCTGGCCCGTCAGCCACCGGGCTTCTTCACTGACGACAAACGCCACCACATCGGCAATATCCTTGGGGATGCCAAGCCGTTTCAACGGCGACAGCTGGATGCCGATCTGACGAAACTGATCCGTCATCATGCCTGTCTCTGTAAAACCCGGCGAGACCGTATTGACCGTAATGCCTCTGGGCGCGAGTTCCTGCGCGAGCCCTTTCGTGTACTGTTCCAATGCGCTCTTGCTACCAAGATACGCTGTCGCTCCTGGAAAACTCAAATGGGTTCCATCGGTTGAAATGTTCACGATGCGACCACCGTCTTTGAGCGTGCTGGCCGCTTCCTGCATCGCAAAGTAGGGACCCTTGGCGTTCAAGGCCATGATCTGATCGAAATCCTCCTCGGTGGTGTCGAGCAGCTCCTTCGGCATAAACTTCCCGGCATTGTTGACGAGGATATCGAGCCGGCTAAATTGCTTCACCGTATCGACCACAAGGCGGCGCGCCGCTGCGACCTGGCTCATGTCAGCCTGAACAGCCACGGCTTTCCCACCCTTGGCCTGAATGCCCGTCACCACTTGTCTGGCCTTCTCTTCGCTCGTTCCGTAATTCACCACTACAATCGCTCCGTCTTCGGCCAGTCGTTCTGCAATGGCCCGCCCGATCCCGCTGGAGGCCCCGGTGACGATCGCGATTTTTCCGCTGAGTGACTTCATGGTCTTCCCCTTGCCTCTTCTCTGGGTAACCGTTCCCATACCCAATCCCTGTGTGGTCGTCGACGCGTCCTGATTTTACCCTTGGAATGCATCCCTTTTCATTCTTTACGGAAGAAGGGGCGACGGTTGCTCCCAGGTTGCTGAATACACAAATTCCTTCACGGATTTGCGGGATCTCGGCTGAACCTCACGCACACGAAGACGATCCGACAACAGCGCAGGATCGCCTGGGTAACCGATCGCCATCATGGCCACCGGCTCATAGCCATCTGGGATCTGACAGTCCGTTCGAGCCTGATCAATTCGAAAGCCCGCCATCTGGTGGGCCACAAGTCCGAGCGCTGTGGCCTGGATCACGAGATTCTCTGCCGCCATGCCCGTATCGTGAAGCGCGTGGCGATTCTGCGAGCCATCCTCGAATTGCAATTCCGCCACCGAGAGCAGCAACACCGGCGCACGATGCGCCCATGTCTGATTGCCTTCCATCAGGCAGTTGAATAACCGATCGTGCTCAGCCTTGTTCTCTTTCGTCGCCACCAGGAATCGCCAGGGTTGCTGGTTATTGGATGAAGGCGCCCATCGTGCCGCTTCGAAAAGACTCATGAGCTTCTCCGGTTCGATAGGCCGATCGTCGAAGGCGCGTGGACTCCACCGCTGACGCAACACGTCATGAATTGGGCACTGTGTGTCGGCCGGTTTTTCCATGGCTTCACGATCCTTTACTGTCGCCCTTGGATCGGTCCATCTCAGGAGACCAGCCGCCGCCAAGGGCCTTGTAGAGTTGCACGACCGAGACCAGATGGAGCCGATGGGTGTCGGCAAGTGCCAATTCCGTCACAAAAAGGCTCCGCTGTGCAATAAGGACATCCAAATAGTTTGCCAAACCACCTTTGTATCGCAGATTGGCAAGATGCAAGGCCGACCGCAGAGCATTGACCTGTCTTTCCTGAGCGGCCGCCTGCTCACGGGCCGTGCTGACCCCCACCAACGCGTCTTCAACTTCCCTGAACGCAACGAGAATCGTTTGTTCGTACTGAGCCACAGCCTGCCTGGCTTGAGCTTCTACGGCCTGCTGTTGAAACCCTAACGTTTGGGCATTCAACAAAGGACCGGTCAGTACCGGGGCGAGGACTCCAAAACTGGTTCCCGGCGACACAAAATCCGTCAGAGTCGGACTCGCCACACCGAGAGTTCCCGTGAGCGAAAGTTTGGGAAACCGTTCGGCTTTCGCCACCCCGATCCTGGCGGTGGCTGCAACCAATTGTTGCTCCGCCTGCACGACATCTGGACGGCGTTGAAGCAGTTCTGAGGGAAGACCGGCGGGTACCACAGGCGGCATCATTTGTTCGGTCAGCGATCGCCCCCTGGCGATTTGACTGGGATTTCTCCCCAGCAGCACACTGAGCTCGTTTTCTTTCTGAATCATATGACGCTTCAGCTCCGCGATGCGAGCGGCGGCATTCTCCCGCTCCGCCTCAAATTGGTCAACATCCAGCCTGTTGATCATTCCCTGCCGAAGCCGTGCTTGACTGATTCTGACCGACTCCTCCCATGCCAGCAATGTGCGCTTCGCGATCTCCAACTGCATGTCGAATTGCCGAAGATCGAAATACGCCTGTGCCACTCCGCCCACGATTTGCAAAGTGACAGCTCGTCGGCTCTCCTCCCGGGCCAAGAGATCTGCCAAGCCCGCCTCATTCGCCCTGCGGATACGCCCCCAGATATCTAGCTCCCAGGCCAGAGATCCTAGCCCATAATGAGCAAAGGGACTGGGGAAACCGGGGAATGTCACACCGCCCAGGCGAGTGACGGGAAGATTGCCCGTCGCACTGAGTTGAGGGGCAAAGTCCATTCGAGCCGTAAACAAGCGCGCCTGGAACTCGTCGATACTTGCGACCGCTCGTTTGAGATCTTTGTTCTCTTCGAGTGCAATACGGATCAAACGCTGGAGTTCTTCGTCCCGGTAGAGTTCCCACCACGGCATATTCGCCAGGGACGGCAAATCTTTCGAGTCTTCTGCCATGCGAAAGGAGTCTGATGTGGGAATGTCTGGACGAGAATAGTCGGGCCCCATCGCGCACGCGAGCAGGAGCAAGGAAAAGACTGCGAGGACGAGGCTGCGCATATCATTCTCCTCTTTCTATCCCTAACGGAATTGAGCTTGTCCCAGAACGGGGAGTCGCTTGACCAGCACCACGCCGACTCAGTTTCCGAACCAGCACAAAAAAGAGCGGCACGAAGAAGATGGCCAAGAAGGTCGCGGCAAGCATGCCACCGAATACGCCGGTGCCGATGGAATTACGACTGGCTGCGCCCGCGCCGCTGGCGAGGACTAATGGCACGACACCCAGAATAAAAGCCATAGAGGTCATCACAATCGGCCTGAACCGAATCCTGGCGGCTTCCATCGCGGCATCGACCAGAGAGTGTCCAGCTTCATAGCGTTTGTTCGCGAACTCGACGATCAGAATGGCGTTTTTGGCAGAGAGTCCGATCAGCGTGACCAATCCGATTTGGAAGTAGATGTCGTTGGACATCCCCATCACCCACACGGCGGATAAGGCTCCGAAAATCCCAAAGGGCACGGCGAGGAGCACGGCAAACGGCACGGCCCAACTCTCATACTGCGCAGCCAGCACAAGAAACACCATCAGCAAGCCGAAGCCAAAGACAAAAAGTGATTGCTGCCCGACCATGCGCTCCTGGTAGGAGATCCCGCTCCAATCTATCCCATATCCTTGGGGAACCAACACCTCCTTGGCTACCTGATCCAGAGCATCGAGCACCTGCCCGGAACTGTACCCCGGAGCCGCGGCTCCCAAGACCAGCGCCGTGTTATATCCGTTGAAGTGGGTAACCGGATCCGGTCCACTCGTGAATTCCGTCGTCACCACTGTATCGAGCGGGATCATGGTGGATTTCTGTCCATTCACGGCACGCACGTAGATCTTGGCGATGTCTTCGGGCGTGGATCGATATTGCGCCTCGGCCTCGGTCTGCACCCGATAGACACGACCGAATTTGAGGAAGTCATTGATGTAGAGATTACCAAAATACGCCTGCAGCGTGTCGAACACTTCGGAGATCGGTACGCCCAACGATTTGGCTCGCTCTCGGTCTACATGGGCAAAGATTCGTGGCGCGCTCACGCGAAAGCTGGAGCCGATCGCTCCGATCG
>JBDTPK010000090.1:0-8758 GCA_039932735.1 Nitrospirota bacterium | reverse complement strand
TGCTCGACAAGGGTGTGGAAATCGAGGTCGAGGACGACGTCAAGCAATGGTTGATCAAAGAAGGCTACGAACCGCTCTACGGAGCCAGACCAATGCGTCGGGCGATTCAGCGCGCGATCGGCGATCCGCTCTCCGAAGAGATGATTCGAGGACGATTCAAAGAATGCCGAAAGATCCGTGTGGTGCTTCGTGACGGTGCACCGGCATTCATTGAACAGGAGGCCATGGCTGGCGTCTAATGTCCCAGCCCTATACCAGACGTTCGCCATCGTCGAGAGTACTATACGGCCTTTGTGGCGCCAGCTGCCACAAGGGCCGTGTCATTTCATCTCTCTGAGAAATAATGCATGTGTCACTGGTCTAGCTCTCGTGATCAGTAATGAACTCATGATGACAACCGTTGTCCAGCCTGTCGAAGCCTGGATGCCTGGGCCTATCCTTGGTATTGAGACGTCATGTGATGAAACAGCAGCATCGGTGCTTGCCGCAAACGGTGCCGTTCTCTCAAACATTATTTCGTCGCAGCATGCCGTTCATCAGCGATTTGGTGGTGTCGTTCCAGAGCTGGCCTCCCGTGCCCACATTGAATCGATTGAAGGTGTTTCCTCTCAAGCGTTGCAACAAGCCGGTCTCGTATGGACGGATCTCATTGGAATCGCGGTCACTCAGGGACCCGGCCTCGCCGGCGCGCTCCTCGTCGGGGTCAATTATGCAAAAGCACTGGCCTATGCCTTGAATATTCCGGTGGTCGGCGTCAGCCATCTTGAAGGCCACATCGCGTCCGCCTGGTTACAGGACTCAGAATTTCCAGTACCTTGCGTGGTCTTGGTTGTCTCGGGTGGACATACCCATCTCTATTACAAGGAACACAGCAGTCACTGCCGACTTCTTGGCGCGACTAGAGACGATGCGGCAGGGGAGGCCTTTGACAAAGGCGCTCAGTTACTTGGACTGGAGTTTCCTGGTGGGCCGGCAATCGATCGTTTGGCTCGCCAGGGAAATCCAGAGGCCATTGCGTTTCCCCGTTCGTACCTCAATAATGGGAGTCTCGACTTTAGCTTCAGCGGCTTGAAAACGTCGTTGCTCTACAAAATTCACGCGATGTCTAAGAGACCGAGCACGGCTCAGGCAGCCGATTTGGCTGCCGGTTATCAGGAGGCCATTGTGGTCGTCTTGGCTGACAAAGCCTTTGCCGCAGTCCGGGCGTCCGGCGCTCGTGCATTGGCCGTCGTCGGGGGGGTGTCCGCAAATTCTCGATTACGTGCGCTGCTCCAGCAACGAGCGATTTCCGAAAGCCTGCAGCTCAGTCTTCCCCCGCTGGCATACTGTACGGATAATGCAGCGATGATCGCGGCAGCAGGGAGGCAGGCTCTTCGCGCAGGGCTCCGTGCATCCCTGGACATCGATGCCCACGCCTCGCTGGCCTCATCATTCGCACACTCGATTTAATCGACAACAATAAGGAAACGACGCCCATTTCAGATGTTCACGGACAGGTTCTTGGTCTTCGCGCTGGGCAGCTCGCCATGCTAGAGCGGCTGTATCGCCGTCGTATGCCCGTGGATGAAGTCCTATCCGCTGAAGCCGCAAAAACCCTCGCGCAGTTTACGCACGAGATCCGGCGTCATATCGGATTGGTCATTACAAGACGTGGAGCGGTGCAAGACGTTTTGGTCGGCGCCGGCACCGAGCCATCGCCCACGACTCTGGCCACCTTTCGTGCAAGCCCGAGATCCCTGCGGGGCCTTCGCCTTATACGCACGCATCTGAAAGATCAACCCCTCACTCAAGAAGAACTCACGATGCTGGGCTTGCTTCGACTCGATATGGTTGGATCGTTGGCCGTCACACCCAAGGGTGAGCCAGGGCTCCTTTCCCTCGCCCACCTCAATCCGCCCACGCCGAAGGGACCGGTGTATACGCTATTAGCACCCACGCTGGTACATCAATGCCCGGTGAGTTTCGAGACATTCATTCGTGAGCTGGAATCAGACCTCCAGCGTCAGAGCGGGTCTCACACGATGGCCCAGAGGCAGACCGCCATACTCGTGAGCGCCTCGCCCAAGAGCAAGGCCGACCAAGAAGAACGCCTCGCCGAGTTGGCAGAACTGGCTTCCTCCGCAGATATCACGGTGATCGACCAGTTAGTGCAACGCACACAGAGTGGCCATCATCGATTTCAACTGGGAAGCGGCAAACTAAAAGACGTGCTGATGCAAGCCATGCAAAAGGGCGCGGACCTGCTGATCTTCGATCAAGATTTGGCCCCCGCGCAGTTGCGGTCCATTGAGGAGATTACTGACCTGACGGTCATCGATCGCACACAGCTGATTCTCGATATCTTTGCGCAACGGGCGCATAGCCGAGAAGGCAAGGTGCAGGTCGAATTGGCACAACTCCGTTATCTGCTCCCTCGTCTTTCCGGTCAGGGAACGAGCCTCTCACGCTTGGGTGGTGGCATCGGCAGCAGAGGTCCCGGTGAAACGAAACTCGAAACGGACCGCCGCCGCATCAGAGAGCGGATCGACTATTTGGAGCAGGCGATCGAAGGGTTTGCCCGTCACCAAGATCAACGACGATCGCGCCGCATGCGGCAGGCATTCCCAGTTCTCTCCATCGTGGGTTACACGAATGCCGGTAAGTCGACATTGCTCAACGTCTTAACGAATAGCAAGGTGAGCACGGCCCCACGCGTGTTTGAAACGCTTGATACCACGAGCCGCAAACTGCATTTCCCGCACGGCCGTGAGGCCATCGTCACCGACACGGTGGGGTTTATTCGCGACCTACCTAAAGATCTTCTTGCAGCCTTCAGAACCACATTGGACGAGCTGCGTGATGCCGATCTCCTGCTACACGTGGTTGATGCGGAGGCCAAAGATATGGAGGCCCATATCACATCCGTCGATACCGTACTCAAAAGTCTCGCTCTCGATGACCTTCCACGAGTTCTGATATTTAATAAATGCGACCAACTTCCGACCGGACAGGCGGAAGCGCTCTGTCGGCGCTACGGCGCGATCGGGATTTCGTCTTTGCATCCGGAGACCTTGCCCCCGCTGATCCAGCACCTTGAAGAACGGCTGACCCAGCTTGTCCCGGTGGAGGGGTCTTCCAAGAAATCAGGAGCCGTGCCGCCCATGCTTGCATCTCGCCCTTAACCCGCAGCACAATCTGCATGTTCTGGTACCGGCCATGACTACGAAATTACGACCATCATCAGATCATCGAAAGCGTCTTCGAGAGATTGCGAAGACGCTCCAGCGTACAATGCCATCCCCGAAGATGGAACTCGACCATCGATCTCCTTGGGAATTGCTCGTGGCGACGATCCTCTCCGCCCAATGTACCGACCAGCGAGTCAACCAGGTCACCCCATCGCTCTTTCGGCGTTACGGGGGACCGGCAGAGCTGGCTGGAGCTCATCGTCCTGAACTCGAACAGCTCATTCGTTCCACCGGTTTCTTTAAGAACAAGGCGAAACATCTGGTTGCTTGCGGCAACGCCGTGAATGAACGTTTTGCTGGACAGGTCCCGGACACGATGGAGGCATTGATCACCTTGCCGGGCGTCGGGAGAAAGACGGCGAATGTCATGCTCGGAACTGCTTTTGGCCGACCAAGCATCGTCGTTGATACTCATGTCAAGCGGGTGGCGAAGCGACTGGGGCTGACCAGATCAGACAATCCAGACTTGATCGAACAACACCTGCAGCAACTCCTGCCGAAATCCCAGTGGACAGCTGTTTCGCAACGCTTGTTACTGCATGGCCGCTATGTCTGCCTTGCCAGAAAACCCCAGTGCCCTAGCTGTGCGGTTAACCGGGACTGCCCATGGAAAGAGAAAGGTCTCCAATGATCCGTAGTATGACCGGTTTCGGCCGACGACAGGCCCCCTGGCAGGATGGTTCCGTGACAGTGGAAACGCGTTCCGTGAACCATCGTTTTCTCGAAATTGCCTGCCGGCTACCCAAGGCACTGAGCCCGCTAGAAGACTCCTTCAAGAAATTCATTCAGCAGCGCTGTACACGTGGGCGTATCGACATTACGGTGACTGTCCAGGCGGGCAAAGGCCGAGCCGGAAAAGTCATTCTTGACCAACCCCTTGCAAAACAGTACCATCAGACCCTTCAGACCCTCAAAAAATCCTTGAAGCTGAGGGGCTCTATCGATCTTGCGCTTATGGCGGGGCTTCGCGATGTGCTGTCAGTATCGGATCAACCGACGGAAGACCAGAAACTGGCGAAGATCGCTCAAGAACTGACGATCCAGGCACTGACGGATCTTGAGGGGATGCGAACGCGTGAAGGGATGGCGCTGGCTGAGGATATGCGGGCGCGGGTTCAGACGATCCGCGGGCATAAGACTCTCGTCGCTGCACGGACTCCGCGAGTGACCCAGGAGGTCTTCGATAAAATGAAGGTTCGTGTGGAAAAACTCCTGGGACTGGAAATTCCTGATCCCTCTCGACTCTATCAGGAATTGGCGGTGTACGCAGATCGTATTGATATTACAGAAGAAGTAGTCAGATTAGACTCGCATATGATACAGTTTGAGGAGACACTCAACCGTGCAGACTCTGTCGGAAAGACTCTCGACTTTCTGCTTCAGGAAATCGGGCGGGAAGTAAACACAATCGGCTCGAAAGCCAACGACGCGGAAATCTCCGGTCATGTGGTCCAAATGAAGGCCGAACTGGAACGCATTCGCGAACAGGTCCAGAACGTCGAATGAACTCAGCTACCACGACCAGCCTCACGGCGTCGGCCTCAGGCCATCCGCGGTCATCGACGGATCGGCGAGGAATTCTTTTCATTATTTCCGCACCGTCAGGGACAGGGAAAACGACGCTATGCAAGCAACTCACGGCAAACCTCCCTGGATTGTGGCATTCAATTTCCTATACCACGAGAAAGCCTCGATCAGGCGAAGAGCATGGATGTGAGTATTACTTCATCGGAGAACAGGTGTTTCAAGAGATGGCTGCTAGAAATGAGTTCGTTGAATGGGCTCAGGTGTATGGTCATTTCTACGGGACTCCGTGGAAATCGCTGACCGAAAGGATCGATCAGGGGATCGATGTGTTATTGGAAATCGATGGACAAGGAGCGATCCAGGTCAAGAAACGATTCGAGGATTCGGTGTCGATTTTTATTCTTCCTCCCTCAATGGCAGTACTTCGAGACCGCCTCCAAACCAGGGGCTCCGATACCACGGAAGAAATTCAAGGGCGACTCAACAAAGTGAAAGACGAGGTGTGGAGCTACCGGGAATACACCTATGTCGTCCGAAACGAAAACCTCGACCAATCCCTTCGCGATCTCAAAAGCATCTTCTGGTCAGAACGATTGAAAACGAAACGCTTGAATATGACGTGGCTCGAGAATAATTTCATTCTTGACGATGAACAGAAAACCGAAGATCGCAAGGGTCTTCCCCAACCCAAAGGAGCACCACATCCATGATCGACATGTTGAGACTTTTGCCCCAATACACAGCAGGTGAATTTGACTCGCGCCACCGGCTGGCGATCATCACAGCCCAGCGAGCGAAGCACATTTTGCAGGGATCGCGTCATGTCGCCTCACGCTTCACCAAAGAAACGACCATCGCCCTCGATGAAGTCCTCCGTGGACAGATCACCTATCTCATCGGCAATGAAGCCCGGGATGCGATGAAAGAGGCGAAGCGCGGCAAAGAAGGCGAAATGGAGCGCATCGCCTTAATGACCGGCGACGACGCGAAGGAGATCAAGAAAGAATTGAGTGTCTATGTCGATGATGCCCCGAAGCCGGTGGTTGCTGAGAGCGAAGAGTAAGAGGAGTCATTGGTGAAAATCTCCGACTCCATAGGCCCAACGCTGATTGGGAAGCAGATCGTGCTTGGCGTGACCGGCAGCATTGCGGCCTATAAGGCTGTCGCGTTGCTTCGAACATTGCTCCGTGAAGGAGCAGTGGTGCGTGTCGTGATGACCCAATCGGCCACGAAGTTCATTACCCCGCTGACGTTTGAAGTGCTTTCAGGTCATCCTGTCTCGACGGAGGTGTTTGAGGCGCATCAGGAGATGAAGCATTTGTCATTGCCTGCCCAAGCAGATGTCATCGTCATTGCACCGGCCACGGCCAATTGTCTGGCAAAGACCGCGCTCGGGCTGTGTGACGATCTACTTTCGACGATGCTTCTTACGGCACGGTGTCCGCTCATTGTGGCCCCTGCGATGGACGGAGGGATGTGGACTCATCCATCTGTCCAAGAACACGTAGGGACGTTGCGCGCGAGGGGGACGATTGTGGTGGACCCGGAAACAGGCCCACTCGCTTCTGGACGGGTCGGTGCAGGACGCTTGGCGGAGGAAACTACAATTCTGGAGGCAATTCAGGCAGCGTTGGTTCCACAGTTCGATTGGCAAGGGCATCGCGTGCTAGTTTCGGCAGGCCCTACGCAAGAGCCGATCGATCCGGTGCGTTTCATCTCAAACCCTTCCTCCGGCAAGATGGGCTATGCCCTTGCTGAGGCGGCCCAGGCAAGGGGAGCAAAGGTGGTCCTCGTCACAGGTCCCACGGGGTTGCCGACTCCGAGAGGCATCGAAGTGGTTGCGGTCGCCACGGCTGAAGAAATGTTGAAGGCCCTGTCTGCGCACCTTGCGTGGTCTACCACTGTGATTATGGCAGCTGCTGTGGCGGATTTTCGTCCGGCACATCCTACTGTGCAAAAATTGAAGAAAGAGGGGCGGACCTGCCAGACGATTAACCTGGAACGCACGACTGACATCCTGGCCTCTTTATCTGCTCAACGGACCACACAACTTATGGTTGGCTTCGCCGCTGAGACCAGCGATCTGATCGGCCATGCGAAAGGCAAGCTGAAGGCGAAAGGCCTCGACCTCATTGTCGCAAACGATATTACGTTAGAAGGAGCGGGGTTCGGCAGCGATCGGAACGCAGCCACATTGATTGACCGGCAAGGGACCATAACAGAGTTACCCCTGATGCCAAAACGAACACTTGCCGACGCAATCCTGAACCGGGCACATGAACTGCTCCGCACCAGACAATTCAGCCAGGCTCACAACCCAATTGCCGGAGGACGCTAACAGCCCATGGCTCAGGATCAGAACGCCGCCGATAGCGCCCTGGAGATTGATCGATTGGCTACCCAGTTGGCCAAAGATCCACATTCCAGAGCGTTCATGCCACTGGCCGAAGAGTATGGAAAAGTCGGCATGTGGCAGGAAGCTGTGGGCGTCCTCGAAGACGGACTGAAATTATATCCCAACTTCATTATCGCCATGGTCGCACTTGGTCGTGCCTATGACCACATGGGGCAGACCACGAAGGCCAAAGTAATTCTGGAAGAATCCGTCAAGTTGAGCCCGGAGAACCTGCGCGCGCACCGTACCTTGATCAAGATCTACCAGAGCCAAGGACTGAACGAATCGGCGCTGCAATCCTGTGCCGTTATCCTGGCGGTCAATCCGCGTGATGAAGAAGCGCTCTCAGTCCAAGCTGCTCTTGGCGGACCGCTAAAACACAAAAAGGAACTGGAGCGGCCAAAACTGATGACTCCAATCACGAGTGATCTCTTTGCACCGCAGACTGTTGTCCTACCTGCGCCTGGTGAACTCACGGCCTCCACCCCGGCGATGAGAACCATCCAGGACGTATCGATTTCAACACCGACTGAACCAAAGGTTGTTTTTACCGACCCACTTGTTGTGGAAACGAGATCAATAGAGATCGCCTCCCTCAAACACGTTCAGACACGGAAACAGCTCACGGGGTTGAAGCTAGATCCCCAAGTCAAAGAGACGATCGTGGTGCCTCCGCCAACGCCTCATGCTGACGTCGTCATGCAGTTGGAGTCCTGGCTTTACAGGATCGAATCGCGTCGCCACGATGGTGAAATAGCGAACGAGTCGCGCCCCCAAGCTTCTTAATACGTTTCACATGTTTGACCGGTCTAAGGCGGACTGCTACAATGCCGCCCTGCTGGACCGTGTCACGTGCAATCGTGCTCACTATCCGGTATGTGAACCGCTCGACATGCTACGCATACTAATCTTACACGGGCCTAACCTTAACCTTCTCGGGACCAGAGAACAGTCGATTTATGGCACCCTCTCGCTCGACGCACTCAATACAGCCATCACAAAGCTGGCGGAAGAGTTGGCCGTAAAGGTGGACCTGCGCCAGTCGAATAGCGAGGGTGAACTGGTGACCTGGATTCAAGAGACACGAATGGACTACGATGGGATCATCATTAATCCAGCCGCCTATACCCACACTAGCGTGGCAATTCGGGACGCCATCGCGGCTGTCGGTCTACCGGCGGTGGAGGTGCATTTGTCCAATATTTATCAGCGGGAAGAATTTCGCCATCGGTCCTATATTGCGGGAGTCGCGATCGGACAAATTTCCGGCTTGGGTCCGACCGGCTATCTCCTCGCACTCCGTGGGCTACAGGACCATCTAATCGCCTCCCGACGCCAGAAGAAAACCTCTGCACTTGCGACATTGCGACGGGCGGCAAAAGAAACGAGATAATTGCAGATCTGGGTGAACGATTTCTTACAGTGAGAAGGGAGTATTGAGTGATTTCTACGACCGATTTTCGAGGTGGCGTGCGCCTCATGGTTGATAACCAGCCTTTTTATATTGTTGAGTTTCAACATGTCAAACCGGGCAAGGGCGGAGCCTTCGTGCGTACCAAGCTCAAGAGCTACCTTTCAGGCAATGTCCTGGATCGTACCTTCCGATCCG
>JBDTPK010000089.1:0-8767 GCA_039932735.1 Nitrospirota bacterium | reverse complement strand
ATGTCAGTCGTCCGTCAATAATGGTGGCCGGCACCGCCCTGACCGAATGCCGGTCAGCCAGGCTCCGTCCGTCCTCCGTGGTAATATCCACCTCGCGATAGCTGAAGCTATATTTCACCCGCAACTGTTTCCACACACTCTTCGCCGACGGGCAGGCTCCACAGCTCGGCGAAACTAACAGCAAAATGTTCGGCACTGATTCCCTCCAACAGCTGTGCGATCTTAACACCCAGTCGAAGTGAGCGGCAAGCGGAGCAGGTGCCCCTGATCGGACGGCGCAGGTCTTGCAAACTAACCGTCACCATGCTAGCGTGCCAAGCTTATGGCGTTCAAGAGATCGCCTCCTTCTCGCATAATTTCGTGCGAGGAGGGTTCAGAATCAAATACATATCGACGTCACGGACGTTGCTCGACTTGAGAATAAGGGGGCCAGCCCCCTCGCCTGCTGCAGTAGGTGCTCTGCAAGTCTTGAGGGGAGGTGAAGGCATGGGAGTGGTTTCGATTAAGGAATTATTAGAAGCAGGTGTCCATTTCGGACACCAGACGAATCGATGGAACCCGAAGATGAAGAAGTTTCTCTTTGGAGAACGCAACGGCATTTACATCATCGATCTTCAGCAAACACTGACTCGAATGGAGGAGGCCTATGCCTTCGTCCGCGACACCGTCGCCGCCGGCCAAACGGTGTTGTTTGTCGGGACCAAGCGGCAGGCCGCTGAGATCCTTCAAGAGGAAGCCTTGCGCGCCAACATGTTCTTCGTCAACCAGCGCTGGCTCGGCGGGATGCTCACGAACTTCCGGACCATCCGGAAAAGCATCGATAAGATGAAGAAGATGGAGACCACGCTGGCGGACCCCAGCCAATACGGCCTGAAGAAAAAAGAAATTATGAAAATGCAGAAAGAGATTACCAAGCTCCAGAAGTATCTGAGCGGCATCAAGGACATGCGCGGCGTACCAGGAGCCGTCTTCGTCCTCGACACCCGCATCGAACACCTGGCCGTGCAGGAAGCGAAGCGGTTGGAGATTCCGATGATCGCGATCCTGGACTCGAACTGCGACCCGGACCACATCACCTACCCGATCCCTGGAAATGACGACGCCATTCGTTCCATCAAGCTCATCACATCTCGTATTGCCGACGCCTGCATTGAAGGCACCCATATACGGACCCAACGAGAAGAAGCGGATTTCAAACCCGTTCCCGCAGTGGGAGACAAGGTCGGAGGCATCACCTTCGCAAGCACACCGGCTTCATAACGCCCGGCGTTGCATACGTCAGTTAGCACATTCACTGTTTACCCAAAAGGACCGTCACGTATGGCTGGATCAAGTCAGCTGGTCAAAGAACTGAGAGAGAAAACCGGAGCCGGCATCCTCGATTGCCAGAAAGCGCTCACCGAGAATAACAACGATATTGAGAAGGCTATCGATTATTTGCGCCAAAAAGGCTTGGCCGCTGCACTCAAAAAATCAGGGCGCGAGACCAATCAAGGCCTCATCCACGCCTATATTCACATGGGTGGGAAAATCGGTGTGCTTATCGAAGTCAATTGTGAAACCGACTTCGTCGCTCGGAATGAAGAGTTTAAAACCTTTGTCAACGACCTGGCCCTCCAGGTCGCTGCCGGGAAACCCTCCTACGTCAAACGGGATGAGATTCCCGCCTCACTCATCGAGAAAGAACGATCGATTTACGAGGGACAGGCCAAAGAAATGGGCAAACCTCCTGCCGCATGGTCGAAGATCGTCGAAGGCAAGTTGGAAAAATTCTTCCAGGAGAGCTGTCTGATCGAGCAGTCTTTCGTCAAGGATCCCGCCGTCACGATTAAAGATCTCCTCGCACTGAAGATCTCAAAAATCGGAGAAAACATGAACATCCGTCGCTTCACCCGGTACCAATTAGGCGAAGCATGAGCTCTGCTAACTATCGGCGCATCCTCCTCAAAGTGAGCGGAGAGATGTTGGCCGGTGAGCAGGGCTACGGCATCCAACCCTCCATCCTCGAAGGCCTCGCCTCAGAAATCGCCTCCGTCGTGGCGCTCGACATCGAAGTCGCCGTGGTCATCGGCGGCGGCAATATCTTCCGCGGAATTGCCGCCAGCGCGTCCGGGATGGAACGCGCCTCTGCCGACTACATGGGAATGCTCGCGACCGTACTTAATGCCTTGGCCCTGCAAAGCGCGCTCGAGCGCACCGGCATTATGACACGGGTTCAGTCCGCCATCGAAATGCGCCAACTGGCAGAAGGCTATATTCGCCGACGAGCCATTCGCCATCTTGAGAAAAAACGCGTGGTCATCTTCGCCGCAGGCACAGGGAATCCCTACTTCTCGACCGATACCGCGGCGGCACTCAGGGCTATGGAGATCGGAGCCCAGGTCATCATGAAAGGGACCAAGGTCGACGGTATCTACGACGCCGATCCTGTCAAGAATCCCTCGGCCAAGAAGTATCAGACCATCTCCTTTCTCTCGATTTTGAACCAGGATTTAAAAGTGATGGATGCCACGGCCATCAGCCTCTGCATGGATAACAACCTTCCACTCATCGTGTTCAATCTGAAGGACCAAGGCAACTTCAAACGCGTCGCCATGGGTGAAACGATCGGAACCGTTGTTACCCCCGATCGCCGTTAATTTCCCCGGGAGTCTCTCATGTCCAACCCTGCCGCCATCCGCCAAAAGATCACGGAAAAGATGGAGTCCGCACTGGAGCATCTCAAGCGCGATTTGGCCGGCCTGCGAACAGGCCGAGCATCCGTCGCCCTCTTCGACGGCGTGCGCGTCGACTATTATGGCACGATGACCCCGTTGAAGCAGGTGGCGAGTATTTCGACGCCGGAAGCCCGCCTCATCACGATTCAGCCTTGGGAGCCGGCGCTGATTAAGGAAATCGAAAAATCCCTGGCAGGATCAGGCCTCGGCCTCACACCGTCCAACGACGGAAAGGTCATTCGCATTCCCCTTCCACCACTCACCGAAGAACGGCGCAAAGAACTCAGCAAAATCTGCAAAAAACACGGCGAAGATACGAAAGTCGTGATACGCGGTTTTCGTCGAGATGCCAACGAAGAGTTGAAGAAACTGCAAAAGGATGCCAAATTAACTGAAGACGACCTGCGAAAGTCCGAAGTCGACACCCAGAAACTGACCGACCAGTACATTCAAAAGATCGACGACGTGGTGAAGAAAAAAGAACAAGAAATTATGGAAGTGTGACTTCGGACTCGACCTTGTTACCCACCTACGCCACCGTCAACTTCTCGGCACTGGCACATAATCTTTCTTGCATCACACGATATCTGCTCCCCGACTGCGAGATCCTGGCGATCGTCAAAGCCAATGCGTACGGGCATGGAGCGGTGGAAACGGCTCAGTCGCTTGTTCTCCAGGGCATCGGGAGATTTGCTGTGGCCTCGCTCGACGAAGGGATCGCACTTCGCCACGCCGGCCTCAACGCATCTATCGTGGTTCTTGGCGCACTCTTTGAGGAGCAGGTATCCGATCTGGTCGCTCATCAGCTGACTCCGGTCATCAGCGATGGGCGCATCCTTTCCAGCATAGCCAAGGCTGCGTGTTCTCACCCGGCCCCCTATCGGATCCACCTCAAAGTCGAAACCGGGATGGGACGGTTGGGGTTTTCTCCGGAAGAACTCCTCTCACTCCTTGACGGCCCTCTCATGCGAAGTCCCCTCCAGGTCGAAGGCATCATGACCCACCTGGCCGACGCAGACGGAAAAGACAGCACCTTCACGGAACGACAACTTGGCGTATTTCGTACTGTACTGGAACAGGTCCGGCAACGTGGTGTCACCCTCCCGTTAGTGCATACGGCAAACAGTGCCGCAATCGTCAGATTTCCCGACGCGCACTTTTCACTGGTGCGGCCCGGCATCATGCTCTACGGATACCACACCTTGCCGACCACAGTCCCCGCTCCTGATCTCAAACCCGTTCTCTCACTGCACACCACGATTGCGCAACTGCGAGCCATTCCACGAGGGGGAACCGTCAGTTATAACGGCACATTTATCGCAACAAGACCAACGCGTATTGCGGTGCTCCCGATCGGCTATGCCGACGGCTATAGCCGACGGCTCTCCCATCGCGGATCGGTCTTGATTCAGGGACGTCGCGCCCCGATCGTCGGTCTGGTCTGCATGGATATGATCATGGTGGATGTCACCGACCTCGCGCCGGTCCACGTGGGTGAGACCGTCACGCTGATCGGTCAGCAGGGAGGGGAATCCATCTGGGCTGATGAAATAGCAACCTTGATAGGTACAATACCCTACGAAGTAATATGCGGAATCGGCTCCCGCGTTCCACGCATTTATGAGTCCGCCTGACGCAAGGCATAGCGCGTGGGGAGACGGGCGAGACTAGCGGGAAAAGTGCGACAGGTGGAATCCTGACTTACGTGTTGTGTTGGTCGCGTCTGCTTTCTGCAGTTCTGGCGCGATAAGGGAGACGAGGCGGAGAGCGATCCTTTCACGCATCACATGTACCACGCGTCTCGCCTATCCGTTAATAAACCATTCGAATCGACGCACTACCGAGATACAGCGTGGTCTGGTAGGTTCCATTAACGGTCGGATTGCGATTGCCCGACACCGTGCGGTCCTCATAGAGTCCCGCTTGAAACGAGAGATCGAGCCCTATGGCTTTGGGTTTCAGCGAACCCACACCGAGGTCTCCACATCGCATCAGGCCCAGAAACGACCCCTCCTCCTTGCACAGCAACCCAAGCCCTCCTCCCACAATATGAAGATCCCACGAGGGAATACTTGGATCAAAGGTCAGATCCGGTATTTGATTTTGCTGGTTGGTATAGCCAGCCCGGAGCGCCACTTCCCAGTGAGGAAGAAATTCAAGCGCCAACCACTTGTATTCGGTTCCCAACATCACCGCATAGGTACTCTTCCAATTCTGAGGCTGCGCGATCGTCGCCCCATTTCCCAACGTCACATCGAGATTCCGAAGAGATTTCCACCCCACATAATCGATGTCCAATTCCAGCTTCCATTCTCGTTCCTTCGTTCGAACAGGCCAAATCGCGATTGCGCCTGTAATGATCTGTGGTAAAACAAATGTGGCTCTCGCATCGGACACTTTAGCTCCATTCGCTAATAATGCACCGCTCAGGTGGAGGGTCGCTTGACTCCGATAGACAATCCCAATGTTGGCAAAAGGCTTTCCTTCCTCATTGCGCAACGCCGTATATAAGAGACTGGCATTGAACCCAGCCGCGGTATCTTTTCCATTGAGTTCGGTTGTCACCCCAGCGACAGGAATACTCTGTCTTTCAACCTGACCTTCGCCAAAAAGACTGCTGAAGGTATAGATATCCGCACCCAGCCCGAGTGAAAAGTTCTCCGTTACCTTGTAGGCAAGGGTGGGCTTGATATCCTGAATCGGCAGCGTGCTGAAGGTCGTGGCCGATCGAAATGGCCCGTCATTCGGCCACCGAGTCAAGGAGCCGAACGGCACAGTCAGACCAATTCCGACCGAAAGGTCGCCAAGAGCCGTGACCCCGAGACTCTTCAAGTTCGCGATGATGTAGGTATGCCCGGGAGGGGGCCATGCCACAGTCCCGTTTCGGTCACCACGAGCCGTGACACCTGTCAGACTGGTGAAATTCGTCGATCCGCCGGACGCGAGCGCCCCTGCCATGATTTGAATCCCCTGCAACTGCGTCATCCCTGCTGGATTGTAGTGCAGAGCCGAAGGGTCGTCGGCTTGCGCTGCAAACGCATTGGACATTGCAGACGCGGCGGCTCCCTGCCCTTGTATACGGGGCACCTGTGCGGAGGCCATCTCAGACAAGCCAGTCACCCACAGCCCAGTCACACACATCCATAGCATCCATATCCGAAGAACCGGTCCGGTTCCACTCGACTGCATATCCGGCCATTTTCCGATCATACGTCTCCTGCTTCTAATCACTCGGGCCTGCTCGACTCCCTCGGAGCTTCCGAAGGCAACCGTTCCACAGGCCGAAACCACTCGTCTGCAACTCGTTGCAGTTCATCGATATCGAACGGCTTCAACAGATAGGCCTGTGCGCCCATGCCGATCGCGCGAACCGCCGACTCTTTAGCGCTCGACGTAGCAATCATCACTATCGGGATCTGCTGATCTGACCTCCGAATTTGCCGAAGTACGTCCATCCCATCGATAGAGGACATGCCGATGTCGAGAATCATCCCCTCGAACGCCTCGGTTTGCACGGCTGCCAACGCGCGAACTCCGTCAACCTCAGAGCGGACGGAATACCCCATGGCCTGCAAACGATCCTGTACGAATTGACGACTACCCGAATCCTCCTCGACCACCAGAATGCGAGGTGTGTCAGCCGATGCGATAGTGCGCCGTGTCGCGATTGTGGAAAGCAATGGAATGGTAAAGTGCAGTTCTGCGCCGCGCCCCAGTTCGCTCCGTGCAGTGATCGTCCCCCCTTGTAACTCCACCAATGTCCGCACAATCGACAGGCCTAAGCCCAGTCCTTTGATTCCACCTCGGACCTGCTTGACACGAAAGAACGGATCGAATATCTGATCGAGAAACTCCGGCTGAATACCCGGCCCAGTATCGCGCACAGACACCCCCGCAAGCGTCTGGTTCTCTGGCCTTACCATCACGATAATGCTGCCTTCTTCCGGAGTAAACTTCACCGCATTCTGGACCAAATTCATGACGATCTGAACCAGGCGATCACGATCCGCCCAGACCATCAATGGAACAACAGGAGTGATCGCCTCCAATGTCTGCCGTTTGACTTGAGCCAACAGGCGTAATTGCTCGACCGCCTCCGCCACACATTGCCCCAGATCGATCTCGCTGGGTACAAGATCAAGCCTTCCGGATTGAATCCGGGTGCGATCCAACAAGTCCTCGATCATGCGGATCACCCGGTTGGAATTATCTAACATCCGTGACACATAGCGCTGCTGTTTCTCATTCAGCGGCCCGGTCAATCCGTCGAGCAGGTTCTGCAAGAACCCCTTGATCGAGGTTAACGGCGTCTTGAGCTCGTGCGACACATGGGAGAGGAATTGCGACCGCACGCGATCCGCCTGCTCCAGCTCAGCCGTGCGTTCACGCACTTTGGCTTCAAGTCCTACGTTCAGACCTTCAATCTGCTCATACGCGGAGGCATTATCCAGGGCGATCGCCACTTGATGGGCGACCGTCATCATCAACTCAAGATCGTCCTGCGTCAGACTATGCGCCTGTAACCGATCCACCGTCAGGCTTCCAAGGATCCGGTCTTTGATTTTTAATGGAATGGCGATCCACGCCTTGGTTTTCGTCAGTAAGGCGAGCTGTTGGTTCAGTGGGTGAATGCGATCCCACACCGCCCGCAGATCTCCAACCAACAACGGCTGGCCTTGTATCAGCACAAGGGCTTCCAAGCTCAGCAGGTCGGTGACGGGAATCTCAAGTGTTCGTACGAACGCTTGGATCTCAGGAGACACGCCGAGTACCCGCGCATTGATAATGACCTGGCGGGACGGATCGTAGAACGCGATCATCGCCCGATCATACTGCAGATCGCTGGTCAGGGCCTCTAACACCTTCTGTATCAGCGATTCTCGATCCAGCGTCGAGCTGAACAGCAATCCGGCTCGGTGGAGGGCCGTCAGTTGGGCGACCTTTTGGCGCAGTTCGAGGCGCGTCAGCTCTTGCTCCAAATAGGCTTCTCGCAATTCCTCATGACGCGACTCCACGAACGTAACCTGCTCCTGAATCAACGCCTCGCGTTGCTGGCTCTCCAGGCGAAGCTGGCGATTGGTCAGCATACTTGCGACAAGTATCGGCACCAATCCGAGAAGGAAGATTTCTCCCCAGCTTGCCGATGGACTCATCACGCGAAGCCCCGCGGCCAAAGCCAGGCCGGTGAGCGCACCGAAGAATACCCATCTCACATGCCGCTGTGACGGTGTGGTGTCGGCTGCTGCATGGAGCGGCGCCCCCTCGGCCCCTCGATCGCCTGCACTCCCCTTGGATGAAATCCACTGATCCGGTTCGTGAGCATGGGATACCTGCGACGACCGCTCCCTTCCCGGTCCTTCTACCATCTGCAGAACCCTGTGACGCCATGTGCCCTGTCCCTTTACTGGCCATCGGATGACCCATTGGCACCATTCGTCGTCATTCGCGATACACGAAAGTTCTGTCAGAATGGCCGGTGGCAGCCGATGGACGCGAACCGGCACGGCCGCCATAATGCCCTGAGCCGCCTGACACATCAGCTGCGCGCACCGTCTGCGGTACGGGCCGAACTGACGAAGAGTACGACCGGAAAACTTCATGGCCAGGGTCGCAGAGATCGGCGTCACCTCGACCACTCGAAATTCAACGGAACCGGACGCAAACTTATTTCCGAAGTAGGGAAACATGCCGTAAATCTGGGCGAGCGAAAACGGCCTCGCCAGCACCTGCATGATCGAAGACGCCTTCTCCATTCCGGCCCGAAACACAAACCGCGGGTCGCCGGACGTACGCTCGCAGAACTCATACAAATAGGCGGTGAATTCATACGAGTAGCTGTTCCACGCATTCTTCAAAAACTCCGGCGTCACGTGATAGGCCGGATCTTTGATGCGTTGATTCAAGAGGTAACAGAGATCCTCGACCGCCTGCCTCCCGGCTGGAGCCCCTCGATCATGAGCCTGTGATTTCTCCAGATAGACGACGATGGCCCTGATACTCATCCCGCTCAGATCTCTGATCCTGTGTCCCTGCTCATCCAATCCGAACGG
>JBDTPK010000088.1:0-8964 GCA_039932735.1 Nitrospirota bacterium | reverse complement strand
CGGAGCATCTCGTGATGGGCGAAGTCATGCCGCAGTTTCTCGATACGATGAAGATTCCTCATCGGACGCTGACGGAAAAGACCGCCATCCACGATCTGACGTGGGTGGCGGAGACGTTTATGAAGAAACGGATTCCCGTGGCGCTGA
The DNA here is from genome assembly GCA_039932735.1 of Nitrospirota bacterium. Lineage (GTDB taxonomy): Bacteria > Nitrospirota > Nitrospiria > Nitrospirales > Nitrospiraceae > Palsa-1315. The sequence goes on along the minus strand of JBDTPK010000088.1, from coordinate 8,817 downwards.
GTATCGCAAAGGGTGTCGTGAAGGGGTTGCATCCATGAGGCCGGAAGAAGGCACGATGCAAAGTCGGGCCATGGCCATGGCCGCATTGCTGGAATTGCTCACCGACCAGCCTGTCATCATTTGCAATGGATTTCCGTCTCGCGAGGCGCAGAAGATTGCCGACCGGCCGACTCATTTCTATATGATTGGGTCAATGGGATCGGCAGCGGCGATCGCGCTAGGCGTGGCGTTGGCGAAGCCGAATAAACAGGTGATCGTCTTCGACGGCGACGGGAACGTCCTGATGGGCATGGGGACGCTCGCCACCGTGGGGGCGCTGGGGCCGAAGAATTTCATTCACGTGGTATTCGACAACGAAGTCTACGGTACGACCGGCAATCAGCCGACGATTTCCAACCTGGTCCAGCTTGAGAAGGTCGCGAAAGCGGCTGGATATGTGCACGTTGAACGAGTGCGAGAGCGTGAAGACCTCGTCTACGAGTTCAAAGACATGCTAACGAAAGACGGGCCGAGTATGTTGCTGGTAAAAGTCAATGAGATGGTGGAAGATGCTGGACGCGTGCTGCTCGATCCGCCGGACATCACGAAACGGTTCATGAAGGCCATCGAATAAGCCGTCGAGCCGCTCCCTTGCTCGCGCAACGCGTGGCCTGTCGGGAAACGCGGCGTCTCGGCGCCGCGAGGGTATGCGGGCGAGAACGGGAGACAGGCCCTCGTTTGACGCCCGCAGTTGGATCGGTCTCGATCGCGTATTCAGGGTAGGGGAAGGAAGAGAGACGAGATGATCTTATTGAATCCAGGACCGGTGAATGTTTCGGAGCGGGTGCGGCAGGCATTGTTGCGTCCTGATGTCTGCCATCGAGAATCGGAATTCACCGAACTCTTACACGGGATTCAGGCAAAGCTGCTGAAGCTCTTTGTGCCGGGGGCAGAAGCGGAGTATGCCGCGGTGGTGTTGACCGGATCGGGCACTGCAGCGGTGGAATCCGCCGTCATGTCGTCGCTTCCGCACGGCAAGCGGATGTTGGTGCTCAACAACGGCGTGTACGGTGAGCGCATTTCCCAGATGGTCGGCCTCTATCGCCTGGGCGTGTCCGAACTCAAATACGATTGGACGACAAGGCCGGATCCTGAACGGTTGCGGCTCGCGCTACGACAACATCCGGAAGCGCATGCGGTCGCTATGGTCCACCATGAGACCACCACCGGACTCATCAATCCGGTCAAAGAGATCTCGAATGTCGTCGACAGCCAGAACCGAGTGTTCATTCTTGATGCGGTGAGTGCCTTGGCGGGCGAGCCGCTGGATATCGCTGGGTCTCACATCTATATGGTCGCGGGTACATCCGGAAAATGTATTCAGGGCTTCCCAGGCCTGTCTTTCGTGCTCGTCCGCAAGGGATTTCTGGAGCGGATGCGTGGCTACCCCAGACGGTCGATCTATCTTCACATCACTCAATACGTGGACGACCAGGGTCGCGGGACCATTCCGTTTACGCCGGCAGTGCAGGTCTATTACGCATTCGACGAAGCGTTGAACGAACTCATGGAGGAAGGGGTCGCCAAGCGGATCCAGCGGTATAAAAAAATCGCAACCTTGATCAGAGACCGCATGGCGAATCTCGGCGTAAAGTCGCTCCTGACTCCTGACAAACTGTCCAACACGATCACCTCCTATTATCTTCCCGAGGGTGTGACCTATCAGTCGTTGCACGATCAGCTAAAGAACGAGGGCTACGTTATCTATGCGGGCCAAGGACAACTCCAGAGCCAAATTTTCCGCGTGGCGAACATGGGCGCCCTCACGGAGGCGCAGTTCGTCGGGTTCCTTGACGCGTTTGAACGGATTTGCGGCACAGTATGAAAGCCGTCATTCTCGCAGCCGGGGTCGGGAAGCGTCTGTGGCAAATCACACAACATCGCCCGAAGTGCCTCATCGAGATCGGCGGGCAGACCCTCTTGCATCGCTACCTCACCTCGCTTCGGAACGTCGGCATTCACTGCACCGACATGGTTGTGGGTTACAAGCAAGAGATGATTCGCGCGGCTGTGGCAGCAAATTCTTGTGGCGTGCGCGTGAATTTTCTCGTGAACGAACAGTTCCATCTCGGCAGTATTTCCTCTCTTTGGATCGCACGCACGGCATTCGATGATGACGCGATCGTCATGGATGCAGACGTACTTTTTCATCAAGAGATCTTGCGCCGCTTGGTACAATCGCCCTATGAGAACGCGCTGCTCATGGACGACACCGTTAAGCAGGCCGGGGAAGAGTGCATGGTCGTGGTCGAAGGCGGGCGCGTGATTGCGCTGACGAAAACAATGCCGGTACACTATGACTATGCCGGAGAAGGTGTGGGGTTTCTCAAGGTCCGGCGTGCCGATGCCCCACATGTGATTGCATCGCTCAAGACCCATGTGGCTCGCGAAGCCTGGCAGATGGAGTACGAGGATGCGCTGATGGGATTTTTCCGCGACGTCACAGTCGGGCATGAGAAGATCGGTGGACTCCCCTGGACCGAAATCGATTTCCTGGAAGATGTGACGAAAGCAGAACGGGATGTGTTGCCGAAACTGTAGTTCAGAGGAAGCCACGAATCAACGGTCATTGGCAAGGAAGATCGCTACGAGATTCCTGCCATTGACTCATGACCAATGATCATTAACGGTATTTCAAAATGAGCGAGAGCATCGTTCAGAAACAGACAGGCCTCCAGGGGTTGAACACGGCGATTCTTTTGCCCTCGGTGAATTTGTTTGGCGAACCGGCCGGATCGCATGCCGATGAGGTGGGGCCACTCACCAACGTGGTGGGCATTGGCCTCTTCCAGCGGACCGTGTTGACGCTACAGCGCGCCGGCATTCGACAGCTTATGGTGTTGGTCGGGCCGGAGGAAGATCAGCTCAAACAAGCGCTGTGTAAAGGGTCACGCGTGACGATCCCCGTGCGCTGGTTACCTATCCGTGAGTTTCCGTTGGATGATCCACGCACATGGGAGGTGCTGGCTGCTGAAATTCGCGGCTTCTGTCTCCTGTCCGGCGTACAAGGGGTGTTTGCAAGCCCCTTGATCGAGAACCTGCGCTATGAGGTGCAGGAGGGCCAGGCGATCATCGTGGTTCGAGCGGATCGCGAGCGAGATCGACAGTCACGCCGGTCGAATTTACGCCTGAAGGTGCAGGCGGGAGGACTTCTCTCGATCACCTCGAAACAGGACGATGCTGCGTTGGTGGCGACAGACCTGGTGGTGCTGCCTGCCAGTTTCATGAGCGCTGCCGGTCACGTCAATGTGGAAATCGGTACGGTGCCGATCCGTCGATGGCTCGAACGGGCCGCGGTGGACGGGCATCTGCGGGTGTTGTCTACGGAGACGAACCGGTCCCACTGGTATCAGGACGCGCGCGATGCCGCCGATATCAAGGCCGCTGAGAATCAGCTCTTCAATTCCCTCAAGGGCGAATTCGAGGGTTTCGTCGACCGATTCTTCAATCGGAAAGTCTCCCGCTGGTTCACACGTATCTTTCTCGCCGCAGGGCTCTCGCCGAATGTCATTACGATCCTGGCGACCCTGGTGGGGCTGGTCGCAGCCGCGGGCTTTGGCGCCGGGACCTACAGTACTGGCATTATCGCCGCGCTGTTGTTCCAACTGGCGGCGATCATCGATTGCTGCGATGGTGAAGTAGCCAGGCTGACCTTCACCGAATCGCCGTTCGGGGCCTGGCTCGATATCACCATGGACAACGTGGTGCACATGGCCATCTTCGCCGGCATTGCCGTGGGATCCTACATGCGTCTGGCTGGGAGCGACGGCGCATGGGTCCCTCTTGCCCTGGGTTCGGCAGCGGTCCTTGGAAATGGGCTCTCGTTTTGGCTCGTCACCCGTGCACAAAAGATCAAGGCCTCGAGTGGATGGAAGACACCGGTGCAGGCTGCCTGGTCGGACTTCATGCTCAAGAATGTCGCGAGCCGTGACTTTTCCGTCGTCGTACTGCTGTTCGCTGTGATCGGAAAACTCGAATGGTTTCTCGGGCTCGCCGCGATCGGATCTGTGGTGTTCTCGCTTCTGATGCTCTGGGTCATCAGACCGTCCGCCAGGACCCGTGCTTAACAGAAAAGATGGGAAGAGCACCCATGTCGGCCCTGTGCTTCCGGAACGCGCGCCCTGAGAAGGGCCTCGTTCGACGGTCGCACGTAGACCAACATGGGTGCCCTTCCCAAAGGGAAAAACGAGCGAACTTGGAGGGAGTATCTATATCGTTCGATGCGCGCAGTGAAGGGCAACCTAGGCCGCTCCCTTTCTGGAGAGGTGAAAATACAGCTACGCTCCGCTATAACCTGTCTAGTTGTTCTCACTGTGGATTCCTAGTCTAGCGTGCTAAAACTTTCCCTACTCGTCGTCGGTCTCCTCACCCTCGCGTTCATCGTCTGGCATATCGGTCCCAGACAGATCTACGAGGCGGCAACACAACTCGGGCCGGTAGCGCTCCTTGTCCTGCTGATTCCCTCCCTCATCATGTACGTCGTCGAAGCATACGGGTGGAAAGTCACGTTGGGTCCATCGGCAAAGGATATTCCGTTCTGGCGTGTGCTCGCAATCCGGACTGCTGGGGAAGTGGTAAACATGACCACGCCCACCGCCTACGTCGGAGGTGAGCCGCTTAAAGCCTATCTCCTCAAAAAGCAGAACGTGCCGATGGTGGAGGGGCTCGCCTCGGTCATCATTGCAAAAACGACGATGACGATTGCCGAAGTGATGTTCATTTTGCTCGGCATCGCCTTGGGGGTGTGGCTGTTAGGCGGGAATGGTTCATCCGGTCAGACCGTGGCCGCAGCGTTCTTGGGTGTGGGGCTCCTGGCCTTCGGAACTGCAGCCTTCGTGTTTGTGCAGCGGCAAGGCCTCTTTACGTGGCTTTTGAGATTTCTGAGGAAAATCGGGCTGAAGATTGCCTACCTCGAAGCGCGCGAGAAACAGTTACGGTCATTGGATCGAACGATCTTAGCATTCTACCGCGACAACCGTCCGGCCTTTTATTCCTCTACGGGACTGTTCTTCCTTGGCTGGATGTCGGAGGCATTGGAAGTCTACGTCATCATCTATTATCTTGGTGGTCCGGCCATGGCGCTTTCCGCCATCTCTATCGGAGCTCTCTCCGTCTTTATTAAAGGCGGCACATTCTTCATCCCCGGCAGCCTCGGCGCTCAAGACGGTGGGAACATGCTTTTGCTGAGCGTCTTTGGTTATTCAGACGTCACCGGCATCACCTTCGCGCTGCTCCGGAGGTTCCGCGAACTGGTGTGGATCGGGATCGGCCTGATTTGTCTGACGTGCGCAGGCGGGCGATCGGTGGTCATGCAGGCTGGTCGCACTGACGACTCAGGAAATGGCTCCTGACACCCTTCACTTTCCCCACGCGAATTGACCTGGATCGAACTCGATTTGCTCCGTTTGTCGATCATTGGGAGGAACGGATTTGAGCAGGAGGAAGTCTAAGAAGTCGCGCAATGCGCGCAGACCCAACCGTCAGGGCGGAAGTCGGTCAAACGCTCCGCCTGTTCAGCGCTCCCTTCTTAGCGCACCATTGCCACGTTTCACATCTCTCACCTTATCCACGCGCCTTACGTCCCACGGTTTGACAGCCCACATGCCTTTTGTTACGCTCCGCTCCAATTCTTGGCGTGTCACGACGAGCCCGGCTTTGCCTCCATGAATATCAAAGACTACCTCAAACAGAAGCGGGCCGACGTGGATCGGTTCCTCGATTCCGTCATGCCCAGTGCCACCACGCCGCCTACCATACTCCACGAAAGCATGCGATACAGTCTCATGGCGGGAGGGAAACGAGTCCGCCCAATCCTCGCCATTGCCTCGGCAGACGCGATGAGACAGCCGGCGCCAGGACTGATGCCGATCGCCTGTTCGCTGGAATTGATCCACACTTATTCTTTGATTCACGACGACCTGCCCGCGATGGACAACGACGACTTCAGGCGCGGAAACCCGACGAATCACAAGGTCTACGGCGACGCAATGGCGATTCTGGCAGGCGATGCGTTGCTGACGATGGCGTTCGATCTCTGCAGCCAGCCGGATCTAATGAAGGGGTGCGACCCGTCCCGCCAAGTGCGGCTGATTCAAGAACTGGCCTACGGCTCAGGGAACATGGGGATGGTGGGCGGGCAGGTGTTCGATATCCAAGCTGAAAACAAAGACATCGATCTCCCAACACTCCAGAACATTCATAAGCAAAAGACCGGCATGTTGATTCGCGCAGCGGTGCGGATGGGTGCGATTGCGGCCGGCGCAGAGGATCGCCAGCTGGACGACCTCACGAGTTATGCCGAGGATATTGGGCTGGCCTTTCAAATCGCGGATGATGTGCTCAATGTGACTGGGACGCGCGAAGAGCTGGGTAAGAATCCCAATACCGACGCGGAGCGGGGCAAGAAAACCTACCCGACGTTCTACGGAGCCGAGGGAGCCAGAACACTGGCAGACGACTGCGTGGCTCGCGCAATCGCGCGCCTCTCCCCGTTCGGTCCAGCCGCCGACCCGCTCCGTGAGATCGCGCGCTATATCACCTCGCGGAATAATTGAGCCTACGGCGTGAAACGTCAACCGGCCCGAATCGCTGTGACCCTGTTTCAGGGTTTGCGTCTCACCGTTCAACGTTCTCGTCCTCAAGATGAAGGCCCTCGTCACTGGTGCAACCGGATTCGTCGGCGGCGCCGTGGTGCGAGCGCTGGTCAAGGGCGGCCTCGACGTCCGCGTCCTGGCCCGCGCCGGAGCCGACCTCCAAAATATCCAGCTTCTGCTCGTCGAGCGGATCGAAGGCGATCTGCGAGATCAGGCCTCGTTGCGGAACGCGCTCGCCGGTTGCCGACAGCTCTACCATGTCGCATCGCACTATGCGCTCTGGGCCAAAGACCCCTCGGTCTTTAATGACATCAACGTCACCGGCACGAAGAATCTGCTGGAAGCGGCCCGCGACGTCGGTGCTGAACGGATCGTCCACTGCACACCATCGGTGCGATCGGCCTCCCGCCAGGCGGAGGACTCGGCACGGAACAGACACCCGTCTCGCTCGACCAGATGGCCGGCCACTACAAACGGGCAAAGTACATGGCCGAGCAAGAGGTTGTCATGCTTGCGAAAGCAGGGTTGCCGGTCGTCATCGTGAATCCGAGCGCCCCGGTCGGCGACGGCGACGTAAAGCCTACCCCGACGGGACAGGTTATCGTGAATTTCATGAAGGGTCGCATGGCTGCCTATATCGAAACAGGAATGAATCTCGTAGACGTCGGTGACGTGGCAGCCGGCCATCTGCTCGCGATGGAGAAGGGACGGATCGGCGAGCGGTACATCCTAGGCAACAAGGACTTGATCCTGCGCGAGGTGTTTGAGATCTTGAGTCGATTGACCGGCATCAAGACGCCCACAATCACGCTGCCACGATTGGCGATCCTCCCCCTGGCCTACCTCAACCAATGGATGGCAAACCTCACCGGCCAGTCTCCTCGTGTTCCGCTGGAAGGGGTAAGAATGGCGAAATACACAATGCATTACGATTGCAGCCAGGCCATCCTCGAACTCGGCATCCCGCATACACCGCCGGATGTGGCGCTGGAAAAAGCCGTGCGCTGGTTGAGAGACCACAAGTACGTGTAACCGTGACGGTTGAGTGTTGAATGTTGAAGGTTTAATGGCTGACTCCCCAAAAGCTCTTAACCCCAACATGTAACATTTACCATTTACTCACAAGCTGGTAATTTGGAAAACACAACGTCTTCGTTGACCTTATTCTAAGCGGGTTTTGTTGGCGGTGCTGTCGTCTTAATTACTGACTACTGAGTAAAACACTACACATTGATGGACAGCCTCGCCCTATTTCTAAAAACTATCCTCCTCCGCCCCTACGTCTTCGTCTTTCTGGCCGCATTCTTGTTCGCCGCGATTAAGCTGACCGGCTGGCCGAGGACCTGGCGATTCTGGCTGATTAGCTGGGCCACGGCCTTCGCCTGCGAATTTTCGTCCACGCGCACCCGTATTCCATTCGGGTTGTACTACTATAACGGCTCGACCGTGGGCCAGGAGCTCTACTTATCCAACGTCCCCTTCATGGTCTCGATCTCGTTCAGCTTTCTTCTCTACGCCGCCTACTGTGTCGCGCTCTGTCTCCTTCTGCCACGCATGCCGTCCCCTGCTTCCACTCGCCCACGGCTCACACCGCTCCATCTTGATAGGGACGCGCGAACGAGTTGGTCGGTACTCTTGCTGGCCGCCTTCTTGTTTGCCTTCATCGATATGGTCATCGATCCAGTGGCGCTCCGCGGCGACCGCTGGTTCTTGGGTAAGTTTTATTACTACCCCGACCCAGGCGTTCACTTCGGCGTCCCCTTCGTCAACTATATGGGGTGGGCCGTCGTCGGGCTCATCTCCCTCGCCATCTATTTTCGGCTTGAGCGTCGGCTTCCCACGCTGTCGATACCTCCATCGGCCACACCTCGTCTTCTCCTGGGCGTGGGCCTCTACTATGGCGTCCTGGTCTTCAATCTCAGTGTGACGTTCTGGATCGGTGAATCGTTCATGGGAATGAGTGGGCTGCTCATGCATCTCCCTGTCATCGTGCTGCTGGTATATCGCCTTGCAGGACCTCGCGCTGTCTCTTCCTCCTGATAGCCCGGTGGCAATCAGACAAAAGAATTTGTATAGTGAACTGCGGTCGCCATGCGAACGAAACTGATTGTCTTCATCATCCTCACGGTCCTAGGAATCATCGGTGCCTTTGGATGGGTGGGATATCAGTTGTTCATGACCGGTT
>JBDTPK010000087.1:0-9031 GCA_039932735.1 Nitrospirota bacterium | reverse complement strand
GCGGGGACGATCGAATCCCTCATCTGGCCAATCAGCTCGTGGCGAAAACCGGCGCTAATAACATGGAGGAGATTAAGTGAGAATTCTAGTCACGGGCGGTGCGGGGTTCATTGGCTCCCATCTCGTGCATCGATTGCTTGCGAGCGGTCAACACGAAGTCGTGAATCTCGATGCGTTGCGCTATTCCGGCAATTTGGACAATCTTGCTGATGTGGCCGGGCACGCACGATATACCTTTGTCCACGCTGACATCTGCGATGCTTCGACCGTACGAGGCATCCTTCGGGACCATCGCGTGGAGGCAGTCATCAATTGTGCGGCTGAAACGCACGTGGATCGGTCGATCCTCGATCCTGGGAGTTTTGCCAGAACGGATGTGGTCGGCACAGGCGTATTGCTTGAAGAGGCGCGACAGACCGGTGTGCTGCGCTTTTTACAAGTCAGTACGGACGAAGTTTACGGCAGTGTTGAAATAGGGCACTCGAAAGAGGGGGACATCTTAGCGCCTCGCAGTCCTTATTCGGCGAGCAAAGGCGGCGGTGATCTGTTGGTACTGAGCTATTGGACGACGTATCAATTCCCTGTGCTCATCACGCGGGGAAGCAATACCTACGGGCCAAACCAGTATCCGGAAAAGTTCATTCCGTTGTTCGTGACGAATGCGATTGATGATCAGCCGTTGCCGTTATATGGGGATGGGCGCTATCGTCGTGATTGGCTTGCGGTCGATGATCATTGTGCCGGGATTGAGCATGTCCTGAGTCATGGGGAGCCAGGCACCATTTATAACGTGGGAGGTGGGAACGAGAAGGAAAACCTGACCGTGGCGGAACTCATACTCCACTGTTTAGACAAACCCAAGTCCTTGATTCGGTTTGTCACGGACCGACCAGGACATGACAGACGGTATGCTATCGATTGTAGCCGGCTTCGCGGTCTTGGCTGGCAGCCGAAGGTGTCTTTTGAAGAAGGGATTCGAGCGACCGTGGAGTGGTATCGTACTCACGAGGGTTGGTGGAAGACGATCAAGTCAGGGGAATTTCGCACCTACTATGAACAGATGTATAGCCAGCGGTTGCAAGAAGGACGGGCATGCGGATCCTGATTACCGGGGCGAATGGTCAGCTAGGCTGCGATCTCCAGCATACGTTTGCGTCGCACGAATTGGTCTTAATGGACTTCCCGGCCTTTGATCTGACCAAGCCATCATGTGAAGAGCAGGTCGCTAGTTTTCGCCCTGACGTCGTGATCCATGCTGCAGCCTATACAGATGTTGATGGGGCCGAGCACCAGCCTGATTTGGCCATGGCAGTCAATGGCCAGGGGACAGAATGGGTCGCTCGGGCAGCAGCAAGGGTCAAAGCTCGACTTATCTATATCTCGACCGACTATGTGTTTGATGGGTTGAAACGGACCCCCTATTTGGAAAGTGATCTGACGAATCCTCTAAATCTCTATGGCAAATCGAAACTGGAAGGTGAACGCCGAGCGCTGGCGCACTGTGCTAATGCGCTGGTGGTTCGGACGTCATGGCTCTACAGTGACCATGGCAAGAATTTTGTCAAGACGATGATGCGATTGGCAAGAGAACAGCCGGAGCTGCATGTGGTGGCGGATCAACGGGGATGTCCGACGAATGCGACAGACCTCGCGCAGTCGTTAGCCAAGATGCTAACGCTCGACGTCCGGGGAATTGTCCATGCGACCGGGACAGGCGACTGCACGTGGTGCGAATTGGCGTCTGCCATCGTATCGGCAATGGGGCGACAGACTCCCGTATGCCCAAGTACAACTGCTGAAGCAGGACGGCGAGCCGTCCGACCTGGTTATTCTGTGCTAGCGAATTGCGTACTGAAGCAGTCGGGAATTACGCTTCCCCATTGGAGGGATTCGCTGTTCAGGTTTGTGAAGAATGCGGCACCATCTTCAGCCGCATAGTATTTGAGGCGACCATCATACCGGTGTTGAATACGAATTTCGCAAAACCTATTCAAGACGTCTCTACGGCTACCTCTGTCCATGTTCCTTGGCGAGCGAGTGCGGCACTCTGGAAACTTCAGGCCTATGGTCTGGTGGGAGTCACGTTTACGAGTTTCTTTCCAGGGCTCTTTCACTTCCAAGAGTACGCGTTCTTTTTGTTGCTGGTCGTTGCACTGTGCCTTGCCTGGTCTGAGAGAGCGAATCCGTGGGTTCGAACCCCGATCGATGTGCCGCTGCTTGGGTTTGTTGGCTGGGTATTGTGTACAGTCCCTTTTGCGGCCGATCCGTCCTACAGTTTCTCGGAATGGAGAAAGCTTGCGGCACAGGTTCTCGTTTTCTACTGGGCCATGTTCGTGCTGCGTCGTCACAGGCGTATCGAACTTTCACAGCAGCTTGTCTGGGCAGTGGTCGTGGGCAGCCTCGTGTTGTCAGGTTTTGCGCTGGTGGATTTTATTCTGCGTGGAGGAACGTGGAGAGATCGTCTCGTTCGTGCCGGCGCTCCCTATTCGGACTACAACTGGTTGTCGACCTACCTGGTACTCGTCATTCCGATCCTCATTTGGTGGGTGGTGACCCATCGCGCGGTTTGGGCGCGCGCACTCGGGATTCTCACTCTCGTTATGACAGGACTCGCGCAAGTTGCCGCCTATACCAGGGCCGGCTGGGTCGCACATTTCGCCCAGGCCGTCGGTTTCGGGCTCACGGTCGGACGACACCGACTGGTCATGTGGGTCCTTGCGGGTGCGGTTGCGATGGGAGGTGGCTTGTTTCTCGTTTCCGAGATCGGGTACCAACGGGATACCGTCGATCCCTGGACTATCAGTGCCCGTGTGAAAACATGGCGACTCGGGCTTCAGCAAGCCGCTCAGCACCCTCTCGTCGGGGTGGGGTACGGGAATGACACCTTCGTGAAAGTGCATACGGCAGAGATAGAAGCGGGAAAAGCTAATGCTCGTGGAGAGAAAGTGCTGTTGGGGTTACACAACACATTTGCGATGGTGCTTATGGGAAGCGGCGTGCCGGCAGTTGTCTTATTTGTCTGGATTTTCGTCCGCACAGTCTCAACGCTGACGAGACAGTGGCGGCGGTCCACGGCTGCTGAAACGCAAGGGTTACTTGTGGCAGTCGCAGTGGTCACTGTAGGCTTTGCCACACGGAATCTATTCGATTACATGTTTGCAGGGAGTCTCGTGCATCTCTTCTGGATTCTGGTGGCCGCCGGACTGTGTTCGGTGAGGCCTCAGCTCTCGGCTCAGGCGAAGGCAGGCGATCTCTTTGTGAATGAGGTTGCACAAAGCGAGCACTGATTGAAGAGTTACAACTCGGTCAGTTCATGTATGCGTGAGCCCACCTTTTCGAGAAAACAAAATACTTCGCATATTCCCAATTGTCCCTGCAAATAGTCATGCCTCATTGTGAGCTGACAGGAACCAGCCCCTTGCCTGTTTGTCAGCTCCGCGATCAACTGGACATAGATTAATAACCAACCGTGGCGCGCCCCGATCCAATGGCCCAAAACCGACTCGCCACCCATCAAGGCTTCCGCCGATATTTTTTCAACACTTCATGGATGTTCGGGGAGCAGGTCCTGCGCATCCTCGCCGGACTGTTCGTCGGCATCTACGTGGCTCGTTATTTGGGGCCGGGGCAATTCGGGGTTTACAGCTATGCGATTGCCTTCGTGGCGCTGTTCGGCACCATCGCCAAGCTGGGGCTGGACGGTATCGTTGTGCGCGACTTGGTCAACCATCCTGAAGAACGGGATGCTTATCTAGGAACTGCGTTTTGGCTTAAATTGATCGGGGGCTTGTTGACACTGAGCTTACTGGCGATCGCGGTGCAATTCACCGGTAACGACGCCATGACGAATCTCTATATCTTCATTATCGGGAGCGGTCTGATTTTTCAATCTTTCGACGTGGTGGATTCTTATTTCCAGTCCAAGGTTCTTTCTAAGTATGTATCCATTGCCAAACTGATTCAGCTTGCGTTGTCCTCTGTGCTGAAGCTGTATTTCATTTTTACCCAGGCGGACCTGCTTTGGTTTGTGTTGGTGAGTTTGATCGACCAAGTAACACTGGCTCTTTCCCTTGCATTTGCCTACTGGCGACAGAAGATCGGCGGTTTTTGGGGTCGTTTTGAAATTGTAACAGCCAAAGCTATGCTCAAAAACTCCTGGCCGCTCATCCTGTCTGGCGTAGCGGTCATGCTCTACATGAGAATCGATCAGATCATGATCAAAGAGATGCTCGGCGAACGGGAGGTAGGTTTGTATTCTGCTGCTGTTCGACTTTCGGAGGCATGGTATTTCGTGCCTGCAATAATCACTACCTCCCTCTTCCCAGCTATTGTGAACGCCAAAAAAACAAGCGAAGATCTTTATCATGCAAGGCTTCAGAGGCTCTACACCACGTTAGTGTGGCTGGCAATAGCCATCGCTGTACCCATGACATTTTTGAGTGATTGGCTGATAACTTTGCTATATGGCGAGGCTTATAAAGACGCCGGTCAAGTGCTGATAATTCATATCTGGGCAGGAGTTTTTGTTTCTATGGGAGTGGCAAGTGGTAGCTGGTTTACCAGTGAAAATCTTCAGCGGTATGCATTTTATAGAGCATCATTGGGTGCGATGATAAATATCATATTCAACCTACTTCTCATTCCAAATTTTGGATTGATAGGGGCTGCAATTGCCACAGTTATCGCGCAATCGATGGCGGCATTCTTTTTCGATGTATTAACAAAAAAAACCAGAGTAGTATTTTATATGAAACTGAAGACGCTGTATTTCGCAAATTTAATTCAAAGGGTTTGAGATGCGGAAGTCGATCTATGACTTATTAAGCTCTTCACAAGTAAAGCCTCTTTTACTAATATGCGTGCATGCGATCTAAAAAGACGTTCGATGCGCGGACGCAGTCCCATCAGGCCCTGGAACAAGTGCGGCGGAGCGCCGTGCAGCGGGTTGAAGCGGGCTAAAGTCCCGAGTTCGCGGGGGGGCTGGCCTGGGGCTCAACCGGCGGACGATCTACCGGTGGCTCGCGGGCTACCACACGCGCGGCTGGGTCTCACCCCTCAGCGTCCCCTCTATCGCGCCTGGCAACAGGATCCGGTCCTCGCGGAGCGGTGGCGAACGGAGGTCTCTCCCGCGATTATCGCGCAAGCAAATCGGGAGAGAGCCGCCATCTTCTTCGCCGACGAATCGGGGGTGCGCTCCGATGCACAGGCCGGCACCACCTGACGGCTGAAGGGCACGACCCCAGGGGCACGACCACGGGCGCCCGTTTGGGGGGTCAACATGATTTCGGCCGTCAACGCGAACGGGCCGTGTCGCTTCATGATCATTGAGCGCCGGGTGACCGCCGTGGTCTTCGGTGAGTGCCTGCGCCGACTGCTGCAAGGCATGACCCACAAGATCGTCCTCATTGTGGATAGCACTTCCACGCCCAAGGCCAAGCGGGTGCAGCGGTTTGTTGCCGCACAGGCCGGTCGGCTCGAGTTGTGCCTGCTGTCGCCTATTCACCCGATCTGAACCTCGACGCGTTGATCTGGGCGCAGGTGAAGGGAAGGACGGGCCCATGGCATCCTGCATAGCCTGCAACAGCAGCCGCAGCCCGTCCTCAGTTTCTTTCACGCACCCTCGTGCGCCGATGCGGCCGCATGAGGCGTTACTAACGACTGGTTTAGTATGTAGAGGTGGGCCCATTTTTGACCTTCCCTGACCCACTTCCCCACCCATTACCAACATGACCAGGTGCAAATCATAAAGTTGAGCGTCCACAGGACGGTCAACATGCCACTCAGTTTCATCTGAAAGTCGACTGGTTTACCTCTATGTTTGCTGAGAATCTTTCTTTCAAACCGCCTGGGTCTTTAACAACAGCAGTTTTGTTTTTGGTATTCAACCGGCCAGACGTTACATCCCGAGTGTTTGAAGTAATTACGAGGGGCAGGCCCACACGACTGTACGTGGCCGCTGACGGGCCGAGGGCGAATCGACCCGACGACGTGGGGAAGTGTAATGAGGTAAAATCAATCGTTTCGAAAGTCGATTGGCCTTGTGAGGTTAAGACACTGTTCCAGAGAGAAAACCTTGGCTGCAAGCTTGCAGTTAGCTCGGCGATTACTTGGTTCTTCAAGCAAGAGGAAGAAGGAATCGTTCTTGAGGACGATTGCTTGCCCAATCTAAGCTTCTTTTGGTTCTGTCAAGAGTTGCTTGAGCGGTATCGCAATGATACCAGAATATGGCAGGTTTGTGGATTCAATCCGGTAGCAACTGCTAATGGCCAAGAAGAAGACTACTATTTCACCAAATATGGTCCTGTGTGGGGCTGGGCTTCATGGCGACGTGCCTGGTCTGTATACGATAAAAACATGTCGTGTTGGCCGGATGTGAGGGGGAAAGAACTTTATTGGGATTTTTGCGACTCCAAAAGAGAGGCGCATTGGCGACGTAAGTTATATGATCAAGTCTTTTCAGGAGAGATTGATACTTGGGATTATCAATGGGGTTTCTATAAGTTTCTAAACAGTGGGCTTTGTATCTCTCCCACAAGGAACCTGATTGCAAATATAGGATTTGGTGAAGATGCAACTCATGTAAAAAAAGGCGTCTTCTATCGCAGTATGGAATGCCCTTGGCCTTTGAGGCACCCTACATATGTGATGAGATCCATGGAAAGAGAGCGTCAATATTTTAAGATTTTTGCATTGCCGGTATCATGGCGTTCTCGAATTCGTTCATTGTTACCTAAGTGATAATGCTGTAATGAATGATCAAATGATGGAACTAAGAAATGGAGGTGTTGGTGTATGCCAACTTGTGAGTGATTGCAGCGGGGTGCTTGGTAGAAGTTCTGGTAAGTTCTGTATCTTTGGAATAGAGTCGGGAAGCTCCAACTAACGATTATGAGTCGAAAACTTTTTCGTGCATTCACGAGAGGCATAAAACGTGTGCTCGGGGGCGAACACGAATGTGCTATGTGTGCAAAGGATGACGTGATGGGCCAGAAGCTCCTACTCGAACGCTACAGGTCAGAAAGCGGTTCGCCGCAAAAGCGCTCGTTCAGGGATGTGGGGTTCGGGGTTTATTCCCAACATGACGAGGACGGTATCCTGCTTAACATCTTCGGCTTGATCGGTATGAATACCTGTCGTTCAGTAGAAATCTGCGCCGGAGATGGCATTGAGTGCAATACGGCAAATCTGCTTTTGAATCATCGTTGGACTGGTCTGCTGGTAGATGGTAATGCGGAAAATGTGCAGTGCGCAAGGGATTTCTATCGGACCAGACCGGAGACGAGACATTGGCCGCCCGATATCGTTCACACTTGGATAACTAGAGAGAACATCAACGAGGTTATTCTAAGCGCCGGCTACTCGGGCGAGATCGAGCTGCTGTCTCTGGACGTGGATGGAGTGGACTACTGGATCTGGGAGGCGCTTTCAGTAGTGTATCCGAGAGTGGTGGTCTTGGAGTACAACCATCTTCTCGGTCCAAATGTGTCATTGTCTGTGCCGTACCGTCCCGATTTCGTCGCGGAGTTCACCAAGTACGGAAGCGACTATGCCGGCGCATCGCTTCAGGCGTTCATCGGATCTGGTCGCCGAAAGGGGTACCGCTTTATTGGTGCCAACGCCATTGGCACCAATGCATTCTTTGTGAGGAACGAAATCTCGCCAACTCTGCTTCCTGAAGCCGACCCGCTGGGAGCGTTTAATCACCCGCGTGCGAAGTTCGGGATGAGCGTTAGATATCAAGCTATCAAGGACAAGGAGTGGGTCCAAGTCTGAGCTCCTTTCGTGCGGTCACATCTTGATTTTTCTTTAAAAGAGCCCCCATAAAAGTGCGCGTTACTCTTATCACCACGATTGAGCATAATGTTGGCGACGACTTTGTTCGGGAAGGTATCCTGCATTTGCTCGACTCGATTGGAGTGCTGGATAGTGTGGAATTGATTCACAAGCACTCGCCGATCACGGCGGTGTATGGATTCGAAAAGTATCGTACATACCGTGTTTCGAGGGTATTAGACCCTACCACCCGCGTTTTGCGGCTGAGGGATCGAGTGAGCGAGTGTGATGTTCTAGTACAGAGTGGCACGCCAGTTTACTGGTGTCATCCAGACGGGCCTCACTGCGCCGACAATGAATGGTTTGATCCTCTAATCCGAAAGCGTTTCCTTTCAGATCGTCGCGGGCGGGCGTTTCTGAATATCGCTGGTGGAAGTTGTCAGCGCTATCACTCAGACGGAAGCGAGATCTCTTCATGCCAAAGATGCGGCGACTACATCCGAGAGTTTTTTGATTCGTGCGCGCTTACGATCCTTCGGGATCGTTTGGCGCGTACGATGTTGAACCGTGTGGGCCGGGATGCCCAGATTCTACCGTGTACCTCTATTTTCGCGAGGGACCGTTTCGGCTTGATGCCGCAAGCAGGCGAGTTTGTGGTGATTAATTGCATGGAGAATGGGGGGCACTACACTTTCGGACAGGCAATTGATGGAGATCGTTGGAGGCTGCAGTTTCAGCAAATTGCCCATCTGGTGAGAAAGATGGGCAGAGTGGTGGTGGCGTGTCATAGCAAAGAGGAAGAAAGGTTAGCACAGAGCCTCGTGCCAGACCTAGAGCGCTTCTTGGTACCCAATGATCATTTGGAGTTTATGAAATTTTACGCGCGTGCAAGATTCGGAGTAGTAAACAGGGTTCACGCTGGGTTTATGATGGCGTCGTTCGGTAAGCCCGTGGCTGTAATTGGTAACGATAGTCGTGCACGAATGATAGAGAATCTCTCTTTGCAGTCGCATTTTGTCGGAGATATTGAGTCGAGCTCAATTGAGGGTCTTGTGGAGTCTGTGAGTGCAAGAGAAGGCTCCTATTCGGATGAAATCGAGGCGATTCGATCAGAATCCCGGAAGGAATATATCAGAGTTCTTGGAGCGGCTTTACTTAAGTGATAGCAGTGCATGCGTGTTAACACTTCCACAGCTCGACATATTAATTAATTGATTCAAATGAGTGAATTTTTGCAAGTACTCCTGCGTCACATGCG
>JBDTPK010000086.1:0-9037 GCA_039932735.1 Nitrospirota bacterium | reverse complement strand
GATTGCCTTCACCAATTGACGCACATCGAGAATCGTGAACACCGCATTATTCACTTCCAAAAGCAACCGGAGTTGATCCCGCTCTTGCTCCAGATCCCGTCTGGCCGACTGTGCACTTTCATAATTGAGCGCATTATCGACAGCAACCGCGACTTGGTTGGTCACCTGCTGCAGAAAAAAGAGGTCGCTTTCGCTATAGGCATGTTCCTCTACACTGCCCAACAACAAGGCACCCAACTGTCGGAGACTGGTTGTCAATGGCAGCGCACAAAACGACTTCACACTACCTTGCCGGAGCACCTCGACCAATGCCGAGAAACGAGTGTCCTCATCAACGTGAGGAACAACCACAGGCTTCTGAGTGCGCCACGCCCAGCCTCCAGGAGACTCTTCAACCGAAACATCATAGCCTGGGTAGGTGGAACTCGTATGTGGTGAATCAAGGACGTGCAGCCGCATGACATGCTTGTCTGCATCGTAGAGGAGCAGCTTGATGAAATCGAAATTGACAACCGGGCGCAGGTGCCGGGCCAAATCCTGCAGCAACGCAGAAAGATCGCGCTGGAGACTGATGACTTCCGAGACTGCCAGCAGCGCCTCGTATCGCGGTGGGCACTGCTCGGCCAACGATGCTGAAGAAGCTTTCGGCATTCCCACACCTCCCTCCACTGATGGAGACGGAGCCGGCCACACTGTATCAAGGCAAGATAGGCATGGTACACCTATGATAACCCTGAAATCACTAGCCTTTTATGCGTATCAACCGATGTCATTTCTCCTTGTTTCGCAACGCCATCTATAGATCAGCAGAAGGGAAAGCAGTTGCCACACCAGGCGGCATTCGTTTGTGCACCACGTCAAGTAGTCTCGGTCAGCGTCGAGACTTCGACCACCATCGAGGCTTGCAACGGGAACCCCTTTTCACGCCACGCGTCGATTCCTCCGACAAGAGGCCTGACTCTGGTGACCCCCTTACTCCGCAGCATCAATGCCATCTTGGCAGCCGTGGCTTCATTCGGGCAAGCGCAGAAGAGGATCACATCTTGGTCGCGCGGGATTTCATGGTGACGCTGCCCCAGGTCCTCTGCCGTCATGCGGAGTGCGCCTCGGATCGTATAGGGATCGGCCTCATGATCCAGCGCACCCCGCAAATCCACAACCAGAAGCTCATGGCCATTATCCATCATCTGCTTCAGCTCCTCCGCCGTGATGCGGGCAATCCGCAACTTGTGCAGAAGAAGCTGTCGATGCAAGAACTTGTAACCAACGTAGGCGGCAATCACGGCGCTGAAAAAAGAGGCCAGCCATAAGCCCAGACGCTCGGCCTCTTCCGCCAGGCGTTCGATTTGGTCGCTGAACAGATAACCAGGAAGGACAAATGCGAGGGTCCAGAGAACAGCACCCAGCCCGTTGAAGAGAAGAAATCGTTGGATGCCTATACGAAACAACCCGGCGAGCGCCGGCGCTAACGTACTCAATCCTGGAATAAACTTGGCCAAAACGAGAGATCCCACGCCATGCCGGGTAAAGAAATTCTCCGTGCGCCGTACGCAGGAGTCCGGCTCCAGCGAGATCCTGCATAAGAGGTTCAACGCGCGTCTGCCCCGTCGGCGGCCCAGCTCATACCAGATCAGATCGCCGGCCAAACAGGCGACGACGGAGAGGACGATCGCTCCCGTGAGATCTATCTTTCCGGCGCCGGCCAAGGCCCCGGCCGCAAGTAGGATCGGAACGGCAGGCAGGGGCAATCCGATTTGTTCCGCAAAAACCACGGCAAAGAGCAGGATCTCTCCATATTGAGATACGAACGCATTGGCTTCATTCATACCGATGTCCTATTTCTCTCTGGTGCTTTCATTACCACATGCGGGTTCGGCATTTCTCTGCTGTATCAGGCACGGTTCTCTTCTCGCCGCGTTGATGCAGTATCGAACACATGTGTGTACCTACTCGGGTGGCAGTGGACGTAGTTTCATGTTGGCGTACTGTGCTGAGCGGACGAGGCAAGAAAAGAGAGGCAAACGCGGTGCCATCTGCATGCGGAGGCCGGATGTGAGAGTAGTTAGGCATGAAGAACCACACCACGCTCTAGGATGGTTGTCAACGTGGCCAGATTACAGAATTCAGTGCTCAGAATGACAAGCACTTGCAATCAAATTCTCGAAGATCGCATAGGCAAGAATCAGCAACCCCAGCACTTCGGGGTCATCGGCAGGTCCGCAGCAACCGCTGCGCGGCATGGACTGAAGCGCACGATGCTCCTTTCGGAAATGCAACGGCTCGACATTCCATCAACACTGATGGCGTCGATATGTCGTCACCTGTCGAAATGTCGACGCGTTCTTCTCAGCACGCCTCACCATATTGACGCTTCCCAGATCAGTCTCGACCCTTCACCTACAAGCTGTAGGCGGGATTCGCAGACTTCTTGAAGCCTCGTCGAGATTGGAATAGCTTTTGCTGCTGGTTCAGCACAGCTGGTATCACCGCATCCTGAAGATCACATCGTTGATGAGAGAACAGCAGTGGAATGGCGCGACCAGGGCGAGAACTTCGGCGTGATGCCCGCGATGTACGCTCCCGACATCGTGCCCATCGAAGTCAGCGGCGAGCAACCCGCCGGCAAGCCACCGGTCATCCAGAAGTCCGAGTACCGGCAAGCCCAAAACACCATCGGCGACGAAAGGGTCCTCGGTCCGTTCTTCAACGGCCCTAACCAGTTTGCCGTCCGCTTCACCTTCGAAGTCACGCCCAAAGCCAGCGCATCATCCTCGAAGACGTCGGTGTCTACACGGTCAAGAACGACCAGATCACGCGCGAGCAGTTCTTCTATGATGGCGAGCATTAATCTGATCTCGCGAGTTGATCGATCTCCGCAAACGCGCTCCCAACCGCGCAGAAAGGAATGGCCATGTCTACTTTAACCCAAACCCATGACAAGCCCGCCGGCGCAGCGATGCGAGAACTCTCGCCAGCCTCGATGAACTACAAGGCATGGGTCGCCAAGGCGGCGAAACAGCCGATGGTGCTCGAAACCCTCGACCCGGGACCGCTCGGAGTCGAGGACGTTGAAGTCGTAGTCGAACACAGCGGGTTGTGCCACTCGGATCTCTCCGCCTTGAACAATGACTGGGGCATTACGCAGTATCCAGCGATACTCGGCCACGAGGTCATCGGTCGGGTCTCGGCCGTAGGTCCGAATGCCAAGCGTCTCCAGGTCGGACAGCGAGTCGGGATCGGCTGGAACTCGGGGAGCTGCATGCACTGTCACCAATGCATGTCGGGAAGCCATCACCTTTGCCCACAAGTGCAAACGACCATTTTCGGTCACCGCGGCGGATTCGCCACCCACATCCGCTCGCATTGGGCTTGGGTCTTCCCGCTCCCGGACAAGCTGAACTTCGCCAAGGCCGGGCCGCTCTTGTGCGGGGGGATCACCGTCTTCGCGCCGCTGGTGAGGTACGCCAAGCCGACCGACCGGGTGGGCATCATCGGCATCGGCGGGTTGGGCCACATGGCGGTCAAATTTTCGGCGGCATACGGGTGCGACGTGACGGCAGTCACGTCGAGCGAGAGCACGTTCGATGATGCCAAGGGTTTCGGGGCAAATCACGTCCTGTCGAGCAAAGACTCGGCGACGATCAAGAAACTCGGCGGCAGCTTCGACCTGCTGATCAGTACCGTCAACGTGAAGCTCGATTGGGACGCGATGATCGGCATGCTTGCGCCCAACGGTCGGTTGCACCTCGTGGGGGCCGTACTTGAACCCATTCCGGTCGCGGCGTTTTCCCTCATCCTGCAGCAGCGCAGCGTCTCAGGGTCGCCGGGCGGCTCGCCGGTGGCGATCGAGACAATGCTCGATTTTGCTTCACGGCACAATATCGCGCCGCAGACCGAGCACTTCCCGATGAGCAAGATCAACGAGGCCTTCGCCCGACTTGAAGCAGGCAAGGCCCGGTACCGCATCGTGCTGGATGCGGATTTCTGACTCGTGCGTCGCGAACAAAGGTCCGCGCGACCAGATCTCTTCGGAAGGAAAGGAGGTCACCCGGCCACGCGAGGACGTAATCGTCGCAGTCCTTGGTGCCTTGCTGTTCGCAATCACCGGCCACGCACAGGACACGTCCATGCGGAATCGGACGTTTTAGAAAGGAGATTGTCATGAGCGTTCAGGCCTTCCGCGGCGCCACGCCGTACGCCGCAATCAAGAAAGAGCCGCCGCCCAAGCTGATCGTGGACCCCCCGCTCCCCGACCTGCTGGACAAGGGCATCGCCTGGATTCTGTACCGCACTGAGAACGTGTGCATCGTCCCGGTGTTCGGGAAGGAAGCTCTGGATGTGCCCCGCGGGTCGTCCACCTACACGTCCACGTCGACGACCTGCCCTGGTTGTGGGCGGACGCGAGCGACCTCAACACCGTCGACATTGCCTTGATGCCGCCAGGCGAGCACAAGGTGCTGATCGAGCTGGCGGACGCCAACTGCCAGGTCTACCCTGGACAGGGCAAGACGGTGATGTTCACCGTGCCCAAGACCGCGTCACCGTCGAGCTGAGCTCGCGGGCGCGAGCGGAGGCCCTACCCGCCCTCCGACGGTCAACGCCGGGACGACGTTTGGCACGCAGGCGCAGCAACCCATGGGAGGAACAACACATGGTGGATCTCACTCTGGTCACTGGCGCGGCAGGACGCGTCGGCGCCGTCGGCCGCACGATCACCGAACTGCTGCTCAAGCAAGGCAAAGCGGTCCGGGCGATGGTGCGAATTGAAGACGAACGCGCGCAGGCGTTGCGCGACATGGGTGCGGAGGTCGTGGTCGGAGATCTGCTTGATCTCGAATCGATGCATAGGGTGATTGCCGGGTGCGAGACGATGTACTTCGGCATGTCGGTTTCGGATGCCTATCTGGCCGCGACGATCAATGCAGCGGCAGTGGCGAAGTATCACGGCGTGAAGGCGTTTATCAATATGTCGCAGATGACGCTCTCGCAGATGAGCATTACCGAAACCACTGCGAGCCCGCAGCACAAGCTGCACTGGCTCGCCGAGCAGGCGCTGAACTGGTCCGGTCTGCCGGTCGTACATGTGCGGCCGACAGTGTTTATGGATGGCTTCTTCCTGATTTTCACGTCGGATTCGGTCAGGACATCACATCAGATCAGACTCCCGTTCGGCGAGGGCAAGACTTCGCCGATCGCAGCGGAAGACGTTGCACGTGTGGCCGCCGCGTTGCTCGCCAACCCGCAGCCGCACATCGGCAAGACCTATCACCTGACCGGTCCGTCGTCCGAGAATATGCATTTCTATGCACAGGAGTATTCGAAGGCGCTTGGCCGCAGGATCACCTTTCATGACATTCCGATCAAGCCGTGGCGGGACGGGCTACTCGAGCGCGGCTTGCCGGTTCATCTCGTGAACCACCTCGCGACGATGGCCGACCTGCACCGCGCGGGACGCTACGACCGGATGTCGGACGACGTGCTCATGCTCACCGGGAAAAGGCCGCTGAACATGCAGGAGTTCGTCAGCAAGAATGCGTCGGCATTCACCGCCCCGGCAAAAGCGGCCAGAGTGTCTGCGGGTGCGCATTAAACAGATCTGACTTTTGATTTATTAAACCCATAGGAGGGAAACATGGCAAATCAAACGTATGAAAGCCGCAGTAACGCCCCGACCAGCGACGCGAGCGTCGCAAGAGTCGACATGAAGTTCGAGATCGTTGTCATCCCTGTCTCGGATGTCGACCGTGCCAAAGATTTCTACGGTGGAAAGCTCGCGTGGCGCCTCGACGCCGACTACGACAACGGTAAAGACTTCCGCGTGATCCAGTTTACGCCGCCCGGCTCAGGGTGCTCGATCATTTTCGGCACGAACGTCACCGCGGCGGTACCTGGCTCCGCCCAGGGCCTGTATCTGATCGTCTCCGACATTGAGGCCGTCCGCAAAGAGCTGCTTGGTCGAGGCATCCAGATCAGCCAGGTGTTCCACGACGCCGGCGGTGTGTACGCTGGTTCGGACGAACCCTACCTGTTTGGGCGGCTCCGGGTCAGCGGTCTGGATCCTGAGCATCGCAGCTACCGCTCGTTCGCCTCGTTCCATGATCCGGATGGCAACGGCTGGCTGTTCCAGGAGCTCACCACGCGGCTGCCCGGTCGCATCGACTCCGCGACGACGGCCTTCGCATCGGCGAACGATCTGGCGAGCGCGTTTCGGCGTGCGGAAGCTGCCCACGGACAGCACGAAAAGCGCACTGGGCAGCGCGACGAGAACTGGCCCGATTGGTACGCCGCATATATGGTGGCGGAGCAGGCTGGGACGGAGCTGCCGACGTAAGCGCCTACGACGTGATCTCATCGGCGGCGGCGAGCACTGCGCCGGCGCGCTCGCCGACAGTGGCCTGCGATCTTCCTTAAAGGAGGTACCTCGTGTCGCGACAATTCGATGCCCTCATCATCGGGACTGGCCAGGCAGGCCCGTCTTTGGCTGCGCGGTGTGCGGCTGCAGGCATGACAGTCGCCATCATTGAACGGCACAAGTTTGGTGGCACCTGTGTGAATACGGGATGTATCCCGACAAAGACGCTCGTTGCCAGTGCGTACGCGGCCCATGTTGCCCGCCGAGGTGCCGAATATGGTTTTGCTGTCAATGGCGATGTACGCGTCGACATGAAACGTGTGAAAGCACGCAAGGATGAAGTTGCCGGACAGTCGAACAAAGGTGTGGAGGAATGGCTGCGAGGACTGAAAAACTGTACGGTCATCCAAGGCCATGCCCGCTTTCAGTCGTCCCACACTGTCGTGGTCAACGAGGAGGTCCTGCTCGCCGACAAAATTTTCATCAACGTTGGCGGACGCGCCTCTGTTCCGGCGATGCCGGGGATTCAGGATCTACCATTTCTCACAAACTCATCGATGATGGATGTCGACTTCTTGCCGGAGCATCTCGTCATCGTCGGCGGAAGTTATATCGGATTGGAATTCGGTCAGATGTATCGCCGCTTCAGGAGTGACGTCACGATCGTCGAGATGGGACCGCGCCTGATTGGGCGTGAAGACGAAGATATTTCCGAAGCCGTGCGCCAAATTTTGGGGGCAGAGGGCATACAGATTCGGTTGAATGCGAAATGTATATCATTGGCGAAGCGCAACAGCAGCATCGCTGTCGGCATCCGATGCGACGAAGGTCCGCCGGAAATATTAGGCACTCATGTTCTTCTAGCGGTGGGACGTACTCCCAACACGCACGACCTGGGTCTCGACCGGGCCGGGCTTGCGACCGACGAACGCGGCTGCATCATCGTTGACGATCAACTGCAAACCAACGTGCCCGGCGTCTGGGCTCTGGGCGACTGCAACGGCCGCGGCGCCTTTACGCATACTTCTTACAACGATTACGAAATCGTTGCGGACAATCTCCTGAACGGAGACCATCGCCGCCTATCAGACCGAATCCAGACGTACGCGTTGTTTACAGATCCGCCGTTAGGCCGATGCGGCATGACGGACGTCGAAATACGAAGGTCCGGGCGCGCTGCACTCGCTGCGAAATATCCAATGAGCCGGGTGAGCCGGGCTGTTGAGAAGGGAGAAACTCACGGCTTCATCAAAGTCGCGGTTGATGCTGACACAAAACACATTCTGGGTGCGGCGATCCTTGGGACCGGAGGTGATGAAGTCGTTCACGTGTTGCTGGACGCCATGTATGCGAAGGCGCCGTATACGGTAGTACAGCGCGCAATGCATATTCATCCGACGGTTGCGGAATTTCTCCCCACCGTCTTGTCCAAACTGGAACCCTTTGCCTAGGAGACAGTCATCGGCGGTCGACACGACCGACGCAGATTATTTCTCGTGACAAGGCGTGTTCGAATTCGAAGGACACAACCATGAGCAACTCACGGAAGACAGCCATCGTGACCGGTGCTTCGCAGGGGATCGGTGCGGGAATCGCCAACGGGTTTGTTGAACGGGGTTTCAACGTCGTGGCCAATGCCCTGCAGATGACCCAATCCACCGAGGTCGCGGCTTCCAACCACGTCGCGCTGGTAGACGGCGACATCGGCGACCCCGCAACTGCCGCCAAGATCGTCGAGACTGCGCTGTCTCGCTTCACGTCGATCGACGCGCTGGTCAATAACGCCGGCATCTTCATCACCAAGCCATTCACGGATTACACGGTCGAAGACATCAAGGCGCTCGTCTCGACGAACGTCGAGGGCTTCCTGTACGTCACCCAACTCTCCATCAAGCACATGGTAGCGCAGAAGACCGGCGGGAGTATCGTCACGATCACGGCAGCCCTTGCTCGTAACCCGATTCGGGGCGTGGCAGCGGCGGTGCCGATGGTCACCAAAGGCGGTCTTGAAACGATCACCCAGCACCTGGCGATGGAGTACGCGAAAGACGGCATCCGCGTGAACGCCGTCGCGCCAGGCGTCGTCTACACGCCGCTTCACCGGGAGACGCCGCAGGACGTGATGGAGAGCCTCTCGCCGATGGGTCGGCCTTCGACGGTCAAGGATATCACGGACGCGGTCATGTATCTGACCGACGCCGCGACGGTCACTGGTCACATCCTGTACGTCGACGGCGGCGGTCATTTCGGTCGCTGGTAATTCAACGGAGCGTTCGTCAGGACCAGACACTCAACCACTGCCGAAGGCCGCCTCGCCAGGCTCGGCATCACACTCCCGACGCCGCCTGAGCCGTTTGGCACCTATGTGGAAGCGGTGTAGACTGGCAATCTACTTTTTCTGACCGGGATGCTTCCCACGGAAGGCCACGAAGCGAAATTCGTGGGGCGTGTCGGCGCCGAGCTCGATGTGGGAGCGGGGCGCAAGGCGGCTCATCTCGCGGCGCTCAATGTCCTCGCTGTTGTGAGGCAGCATTTGGGATCGCTCGACAAAGTGACACGGATCGTCCGGCTCGGCGTAGCGGTGGCCACTTCGGGAGATGTACGCGATCAGCCAAAAGTCGCCGACGCCGCTGGCCATGCCTGCCGCGATCGCCGCCCAGAACCGTCGCCGCTCCTCTCCTCCTG
>JBDTPK010000085.1:0-9077 GCA_039932735.1 Nitrospirota bacterium | reverse complement strand
AGTCATAATGCTGCTGGCCAACAATACCTGGGGTGGCCATTTTCGAACTCGATTGGAGCAGGTCGATGGCCGGGTAGAGTCCCTGGGTCGCGCGCTTGCGCGAGAGCACGATTGACGCGGAGAGATGCGAGAATACGTGAACCGCCGCCGGATCGGTCAAATCGTCGGCTGGTACATACACGGCCTGGATCGAGGTGATAGCGCCCGCATGGGTGTTGGCTATGCGCTCTTCAAGGCCTGAGAGTTCCGTGGCCATGGTCGGCTGATATCCGAGTCTCGAAGGCATCTGGCCCATGAGCCCGGACACTTCCATACCGGCCTGAATGAACCGAAAAATATTGTCAATCAGCAGAAGAACGTCACGATGCTCGTCGTCGCGAAAATACTCCGCCATGGTCAATGCGGCGGCACCAATGCGAAACCGCTTGCCGGGCGGCTCGTTCATCTGCCCGTAGAGCATCACCATATCCTTGAGGACGCCGGCTTCCTTCATTCCGCTGTAAAGCTCCTCGCCTTCGCGGCAGCGTTCACCGATTCCGCAGAATATACTGACCCCTTTTTGACGGCCGATCATGTTGTGGATCATCTCTGTCAGCAAGACGGTCTTGCCAACGCCAGCGCCGCCGAACATGCCGCCCTTACCTCCGCGCTCCAGCGGTACCAAAACGTCGATCGCCTTGATGCCTGTCTCGAAGACCTCCGACTTGGTGGATCGCTCTTCAAGCGGCGGCGGCGCGCGCAGAATGTTTCGCCACTCCACATCCTTAGGTTCGGGCTGACGATCGATCGCGTGTCCAAAGACGTCGAACATTCGGGAAATGATTTGCTTGCCGACCGGTACACGTAGAGCTTCCCCCGTGTCTTCCACGCGCATTCCTCTTGCGAGACCCTGTGTAGGACTCAGAGCGATCCCTCGTACGCGCTGCGAGTCAAGCTGTTCCAGCACTTCGATCACGATGCTTCCTTCCGCGCCGGTATGCAGGACGCGGTGAATCGGCGGCAGCAAGTGATCGAAGCGAATGTCTACAACACCGCCACGAATGGAAACCACCGAGCCGATATTTTTGGCGGAAGTATCGCTCACAATTTGGGGATCCGGGAGAGATCGTTGCTCATGACGTACATGGCGATCGCGGCGAACGACAAGACCATGGCAAGCCAGAATTTCCAGTCGTGATGGGCGCGTTTCCAATACGGTGTGCCGGTCATCGGGCAGCCGTTTTCTGATTTGCCACCGACGGCGATTCATCCAGCCACTTCCGCGCGCCGGCCAGGTCCGTGCGATCGAAGTACCGGATCGCCGCACTGGTGAACGGTTTAGAGAGCGTCGCCATGATGCTTTCCCACTTCTGGTCGCCAACCATTGCGCACCGATCGATATTGGAAAAGTCGGAGCGGTGTGCCCAGTCGAACTTGAGTTCCTCCCACAGCGCGGCGGGCTCCCACCCGTGGAAATCCGTCATCTCGAACAGAATCCGCCATTTTCCCTGCTGATGAACCAAGGGCTCCGCCTGAGGAAGTATGCGTTCGTATTCCTCCTTTGTCAGGACCCCACTAACGTGAAAGACGACAAGTCTTCCATTGTCTTCTGCCTTCAGTTGAATCGGCATAATATGAGTCTCAGTGCGTGCCTTGCCACTTCCAGTTGCGGATCTCCGGCAAATCTTCGCCGTGTTTGTCGATGTAGATCTTGTGCTGCACCAGCTTGTCCTGCATCGATTGCTTCAGCCATGCGCCCGGGGACCCAAGGTTCGGCAAACGGTCGATCACATCCTGTACAAGATGAAAGCGGTCCAAATCGTTCTGAACGCGCATATCGAAAGCCGTCGTGATGGTGCCTTCTTCTTTGTAGCCGCGAACGTGGAGGTTCCGGTTGGTGCGGCGGTAGGTGAGGCGATGCACCAGCCACGGGTAGCCGTGGAAGCCAAAAATGATGTGTTTGTTCTTCGTAAATAGCGAATCGTAGCCTGCCTCTGTAAGGCCATGCGGGTGCTCGCTGCTGGATTCGAGCTTCATGAGATCGACAACATTGACTACGCGGATCTTCAGTTTTGGAAGGTGCTCCCGAAGGATGGAAACAGCGGCCAGAATCTCCAGCGTCGGCGTATCCCCACAACAGGCCATCACTACGTCCGGCTCACTGTCCTGATCGTTGCTCGCCCATTGCCAGATGCCAATACCTTCCGTGCAATGCACCACTGCGGCTTCCATCGTTAGCCATTGCGGAAGTGCGTGTTTGCCTGCAACCACTACGTTGACGTAGTGCCGGCTGCGCAGGCAATGATCGAAGACGGAAAGAAGGCAGTTCGCATCGGGCGGCAGATAACAACGCACGATATCGGCTTTTTTATTGATGACATGATCCAGAAAGCCGGGGTCCTGGTGCGTGAAACCATTGTGATCCTGCTGCCAAACATGGGAAGCAAGC
The DNA here is from genome assembly GCA_039932735.1 of Nitrospirota bacterium. Classification (GTDB taxonomy): domain Bacteria; phylum Nitrospirota; class Nitrospiria; order Nitrospirales; family Nitrospiraceae; genus Palsa-1315. Next base: position 6,649 of record JBDTPK010000085.1, on the reverse strand, counting down.
AGATAGTTCAACGAGGCGATCTTGCGGCGCCAAGGCAGCTCCGAAGTAACCTTCAGCCACTTGGCGTGCTGGCTAAACATCGAGTCGATAATACGAATGAAAGCCTCGTAACTGTTAAACAGGCCGTGACGCCCGGTCAGCAGATACCCTTCCAGCCAACCCTCACACTGGTGCTCGCTGAGCATGGAGTCAAGTACCCGGCCGGAAGGTTCCAGGAATTCGTCGTTCCTGGCTTCCCGCGCGTCCCACTGGCGGTTCGTCACTTCAAAGACGGCGCCAAGCAGATTCGACAGCGTCTCATCAGGACCGAACACACGGAAATTATCTCGGTTCAGATTTGCTACGTCACGCAAGAACTTTCCCAGCACCAGCGTGTCCTGAGCGGCCACGGCGCCGGGTGCAGGCACGTTCACCGCATGGACCCGAAAGTCCGGCATGCGCAGGTCGCGCAACAGAATGCCTCCGTTCGCATGAGGATTCGCGCCCATCCGCCGGTCGCCCTTGGGTGCGAGCTCGGCCAATTCCGGCATAAGCCGGCCGTTATGGTCAAATAGCTCTTCGGCTTTGTAACTCTTCATCCAACTCTCGAGTAACGCGACATGATCGGGATGTTCGGAATCGACGAGAATTGGCACCTGATGTGCGCGAAACGTGCCTTCGATGTGCAAGCCATCCACCACCTTCGGTCCGGTCCAGCCCTTGGGCGACCGAAGCACGATCATCGGCCATCGCGGGCGGGTATTATCACCATGGGTTCGGGCATTTTGCTGAATATGGCGGATGTCCTCAATGGCTCTTTCGAGCGTCGTGGCCATCAGAGGATGCATCTTCTCGGGATCGTCGCCTTCGACAAAATATGGTGTCCAACCGCAGCCGCGTAGAAATTGTTCCAGTTCCTCGCGCTCGATCCGGGCCAGCACAGTCGGATTACTGATCTTGTATCCGTTAAGGTGCAGGATGGGGAGCACGGCTCCGTCAGTGATCGGATTGAGGAGTTTGTTGGACTGCCAGGCTGTTGCAAGAGGCCCGGTCTCAGCCTCGCCGTCGCCAACGACGCACGCCACAATCAGCTCCGGGTTGTCGAACGCAGCCCCAAAGGCGTGGCTGAGTGAATAACCCAGCTCGCCGCCTTCGTGAATCGAGCCCGGCGTTGTCGGCGCAACATGGCTGGAGATCCCTCCGGGGAATGAGAACTGCTTGAAAAGCTTCTTCAGTCCCGCTTCGTCCTGGGTCACATTCGGATAGATATCGGTCCAAGTCCCTTCCAGGTAGACGTTGCCGACAATCGCTGGCCCCCCATGACCAGGACCCGCCACGTAGAACATATCGAGGTCATACTTCTTGATGACCCGGTTCAGGTGAACGTAAATGAAGTTCTGCCCCGGCGTCGTGCCCCAATGCCCGACGACAAGCGGCTTCACATGGGACAGCTTCAGTGGCTCTTTGAGCAGCGGATTGTCGTAGAGATAAATTTGGCCGACCGAAAGATAATTTGCCGCGCGCCAGTAAGCATTCATTTTTCCCAGCAACTCGGGCGTCAGCGAATTATCCTGTTCAGCCTTCGCGGCCGCTCCATTACTGCTGTGCGCGGCTGCTTCTTTCGGTAGGTCAAGGGTGGTTTCGATCATTGTGGGTAGCCTTCGGCGCATAATCGAGTCCATGCGTGACTCAATCGCGCTGTTCTCAACGTAGCGGGAAAAACGTCAAAACGACGTCAAAAGTATCGATGGGCGGATCGAGACCGGCACTATTGACATCTTATTGACGTTTCGGGGGACACAATTGGACTTGCAGACGATCGAGAACAGTTCCGGGATCACGTGCGTGTTCGTGGACATCGGTGGCGTGCTTCTCACCAACGGGTGGGACCATCTTGCCAGAAGACGGGCGGTGGAGCGCTTCAAACTGAACTGGGAGGAAATGGAAGAGCGTCATCGCCTGACGTTCGAGATTCACGAGGAGGGAAAACTCTCTTTCGAAGAGTACCTGAACCTCGTCGTGTTCTACGAGAAACGACCGTTTACTCCGGTACAGTTTCGGGAGTTCATGTGTGAGCAGTCGACTCCTTACCAGGAAATGATCGCGATGATCACTCGGCTCAAGGCGCGGTATGCGTTAAGGATCGCCGTAGTCAGCAATGAATCGTTCGAACTGAATGCCTATCGGATTCGCACGTTCAGACTGAATGCATTCGTGGATTGCTTTGTCTCCTCTTGTTTCGTCCATCTGCGCAAGCCCGACACGAACATTTTCCGGCTTGCTCTTAACCTCACGCAGACCGAGCCGAAACAGGTCCTGTATATCGAAAACACGCCGATGTTCGTTCAAATCGCCGAGGGTCTGGGGATTCGAAGTATTCTTCACACGGACTACCAATCCACTTGCGCGAAGCTGGCCTCGCTTGGATTCCCGAGCGGCCGGGAAGCAGCCGTGCTTACAAGCCTGTAAAGGACAAAACCTCATGAATACTCAAGAGCTGATCGACACTGCGCGATCGCTGGTCGCCCACAACAAGGGGCTGCTCGCAATGGATGAGAGCAATCCCACCTGTAACAAGCGATTCGCAAAACACGGAATTCCGCAGACCGTGGAAGCCCGGCGTTCGTATCGGGAGTTGATCATAACCACGCCCAATCTCAGTGAATGCATCAGCGGCGCAATCCTCTACGACGAGACAATTCGCCAGAGTAAGAACGATGGCGCACCGTTTGTCCAGGCCATTGCCGATGCGGGAATCATCCCGGGCATCAAGGTGGACAGGAGCGCGAAGGAGATGGCCGGTAGTCCCGGAGAGAAAATCACGGAGGGCTTGGACGGTCTACGCGACCGTCTCAAGGAGTACTTTCAGATGGGCGCCCGGTTTGCAAAGTGGCGCGCGATCATTACAGTCGGCGATTCCATTCCTAGTCGCGGTTGCATTGAGGCGAATGCGCAGGCACTGGCTCGCTATGCCGCATTGTGCCAGGAAGCAGGTCTCGTACCGGTTGTCGAGCCTGAGGTGCTGATGAAGGGAACTCATAACCTGGAACGTTGCAGTGAGCTGACGGAAGCAGTCTTGCGAACAGTGTTCGGCAATCTTTACATGCAGCGAGTAATGCTGGAGGGTATGATTCTCAAACCCAATATGGTGCTTCCAGGACTGGCGTGCCCAATACAGGAAGGCGTGGACGAAGTAGCCGACGCCACGGTGAAGTGTCTGTTGCGGTCGGTCCCCGCGGCCGTTCCAGCCGTTGCCTTCCTGTCGGGCGGTCAATCGGGTGAATTGGCTTCAGCGCGGTTAAATGCCATGAACGCCCGATTCAAAGGGTGTCTTCCCTGGGCGGTGGCGTTTTCGTTTGCCCGCGCCATTCAGCAACCGGCTCTGGAGATCTGGGGCGGTAAGGAGGCAAATGTTGTGGCGGCACAACAAGCCCTCTACCATCGCGCCCGGTGTAACAGGGCAGCACGCCGGGGCGAGTACGAAGCCGGCATGGAAACGTCCTGGAAGTGGACTGCTGTCAAGGCGGCCTGACAGGCTCGCTGGTTCGACGAACTCCGAACTAGCTCAGAGCTGCAAGCGCCGCAAGCGCAAGGCATTCAGGATGACAGAAACCGAACTGACGCTCATCGCAGCGGCGGCGATCATGGGGCTCAGCAGTAACCCGGTGAATGGGTAGAGAGCCCCCGCCGCCACCGGCACGCCCAGAGCATTGTAGAAGAAAGCAAAAAACAAGTTCTCTTGGATGTTCTTCATAGTCGCCTGGCTCAACTGACGCGCCCGGAGTATTCCACGCAGATCGCCTTTAACCAGCGTTACGCCTGCGCTCTGCATTGCGACATCGGTACCCGTACCCATTGCGATCCCAACCTGAGCCTGGGCCAGCGCCGGCGCATCGTTGACTCCGTCGCCCGCCATTGCCACAAATTTCCCCTTCTCCTGGAGAAGCTTGATCTGCTTGCTCTTGTCCTGCGGAAGGACTTCCGCGATCACCTCATCGATACCCAGCTTGTGCGCCACCGCCTCCGCCGTCGTCCTACTGTCACCCGTCAGCATCACCACGCGAATCTTCAGCTCGTGCAACTGCCGGATCGCCTCCTGCGAAGTCTCTTTGATGGGGTCGGCCACCCCCAGCAATCCTGCGGCCTGGCCGTCAACTGCTACAAACATCACCGTCTGGCCGTCGGTGCGCAAGCCTTCCGCAGAATCAGACAGAGACCCGACGGCGACGCCGCAGCTTTCCATGAACTTCAGGTTGCCTAATGCCACGAGCTTGCCTTCGATGTGCGCCTTGACGCCTTGTCCGGTCACCGATTCAAACGCTTCCGCTGAAGAGAGCTGGATCTTGCGCTCTTCAGCCCCCGCCACAATCGCCCCGGCCAGCGGATGCTCACTGCCGCGTTCCAAACTGGCAGCGAGATGCAACAACTGCGCTTCATCGAACCCCGAGGCGGGCTGAACACTCATCAGCTTCGGCTTGCCCTGAGTGAGTGTCCCGGTCTTATCGACAACCAGCACATCGACCTTTCGCATAAATTCGATGGCTTCGGCATTCTTAAACAGGACTCCGCTGGTGGCACCCTTTCCCATCGCCACCATGATCGACATGGGCGTTGCCAACCCGAGGGCACAGGGACACGCGACAATCAGTACCGCTACCGCGTTAATCAACGCATGCGCCATTCGGGGCGAAGGTCCGACACTAGCCCACACGGCAAAGGTAAGCAATGAGCAGCCAAGGACCGCCGGAACAAAGTAGCGGGCAACCTGATCGGCGAGCTTCTGGATTGGAGCGCGAGTGCGCTGGGCGTCCGCGACCATCCGCACAATCTGCGCCAGCGTGGAGTCGGCCCCCACGCGCTCCGCACGCATCACAAAAGAGCCGGTTCCGTTCACTGTGGCGCCCGTCACTCGGTCGCCGGCCTTCTTCTCGACCGGAATGGACTCGCCTGAGACCATCGACTCGTCCACACTGGTTCCGCCTTCGAGGACCGTTCCGTCGACGGGAACTTTCTCGCCCGGCCGAACCCGGAGCCTGTCCCCTGTCTTCACCTGATCGAGTGGTACGTCGGCCTCGGATCCGTCATCACGCAGCAGACGGCCCGTCTTCGGAGCCAGCCCCAGTAGCGCCTTGATTGCGGCACCCGTCTGGCTGCGAGCCTTCAACTCGAGTACTTGCCCAAGCAGAACCAGTGTCACAATTACGGCCCCAGCCTCGAAATAGACCGCTACGCCACCGGTTTGGTCGCGAAACGTGGCAGGAAATATACCAGGAAAAAGGGCTGCAATGAGACTGTACGCATAAGATACGCCCACACCGAGCGCGATCAGCGTAAACATGTTGAGGCTGCGATGCACAATGGATTGCCAGCCGCGCACAAAGAACGGCCATCCGCCCCAGAGGATCACTGGTGTCGACAGGATCAGTTCAAACCATGTCCACGTCTTTGGTGCGGCCAAATACTCAAGGGGATGTCCCGGAATATCCGCTCCCATGGCCGCGATCAGCACGGGAACCGTCAGGACGACGCCTGTCCAGAATCGCCGCCGCATGCCTTTGAGTTCGGGATTCTCCTCCCTGCTCGCAGTGCTGACACGAGGTTCGAGCGCCATCCCGCAGATGGGACATGACCCGGGCTCGCTGCGCACAATCTGTGGGTGCATCGGGCAGGTGTATTCTTTACCCGAGCCGGATGAAGCGTTGTCTCGTTCAGGGGTGGAGGGGGGATTTTCCTGATGGTTGGAGCCCGACTTGGCTATTTCAGCTTCGGCCTCCAACCAATTCTCAACGTCGTGTCCCGGAGGGCGCCCGTCCTTCAGATAGAGCGAATATGCCTTCTTTGCCACTTCATCGCGCGCCACCGACGGTTTGGGTTTGCTTTTATTCATTGAAATCTAACCTCAGGCCCGTTCATAGACCAGTCAATTGAGCTGACGCCACTTGTCGTGAACAGTTCACTTCAAGTGCGGGACCTGCGCGCATGCCTATTTCGTGGACGTCTTCTTAATCGTTACAACTAGGAGGACCACCACCAGTACGGCGATAACGGTCCAGAGCCACATCCCGCCGCCCATCCATCCGTTAACTTGGTTCATCATGATTGTTCCTTTTCGGTTCGCTGCGCCATGCCGGTGGCAGTTGTTGGATTGTCTACGCCAGCCCTTTATTAGCGAGTCACGCGGCCGGTTTCATCCCCCAGTCCGTCGCAACTCCTTTACGCTCCAGCACCGAGAAGACACGACCGGGTTCGCCGAGGTCGCTCCAGCCGAGGCCCGTTGCACAAAGCACCGCGAGAGCGCCGGGCTGAACCGACAAAACGTCCCGGGAGAAGCATGTCGCAGGAATACGAGGGTAGAGTTTATTCAGCTTCATTCCTTCAGACGCAGTTAACAGTGAGGGCTGGATCGATTCAAATGCTTCGAACATCGCCGGCAGAGCGCGCCGCACGGTGGCGATGAAAGCTTCGATATGGCCGACCATAATGAAGCTGTTCCAGAGACAACCCTGCTCCATCAGTGAGGTGGCAAGCCCCTGATGGGGTTTCTCCCAGAATCGTTTCACAGGAGAAACACAACCCGGCATAGGTCCTCCCGTTGACATTCCGGGTTCGATCCACCCATACTCCACCTCCGGCCCGTCTGGCGGGATACCGAGGAGAATCACGCGTTCCG
>JBDTPK010000084.1:0-9135 GCA_039932735.1 Nitrospirota bacterium | reverse complement strand
GGCTAGTTTGCTTAACGAAGTGCGGAAGTCGGCTCAGCTGGGGCTCTGTGTGAGCGAGCCGATTCGAGTCGTTGCGGGACGTCGTGGAAGGTCGGAATCGATTCATAGATAACGGCAGCCTGGCTCCACTGTTCTTGGACTTCGTAGAGTAAGCCAAGTTCATATCGAATGGCTTGCGTCATGGCCTCCTGGCACTTCGGATCATTCAGCAGCAGCTCAAGCTGTGCACTCGCCGACCGGCATTCTCCTTGTTCCTTCAAACAGATGGCGATCATGAGACAGGAGTCCGAGAAAAAATCGAGGCTCTGCATCGAGAGGGAAAATTCTTCCTTCGCTTCGTCCAGCATCCCCATGTTCTTGTACGCCACGCCCAGCGTGTAGTGAGTTTCGTGGTCAACCCCGTCTGTGGGCACTGCAGATGCCGGAGTGTCAACGAAAGGCACAGTACCCTCCGGCATCGGCGAGAACGTCGTGGTACATGTAGCGACGGCCGGGTCGGCAGGAATCAGCTCGTTGACTGTGGCTTCGATAATCGACGGCTGCGGCTCGGCATTCACGAACAAGCACTCGGGGCCTGGTGCGACTGGTACCGGTGCCACAACCTCTGGGTCTGACGGCGGTGCCAGTTCCGATTGGGCAGGGGCCGGCTCTGGCTTCGCGATTGGAACATGCTCTTCTTGTAGCGGGGTCATCATGGAGGTGACCGTCCAAGCATCGTCTGGAGCCGCATCAGCGATCGAAAAGGTGTCTGTTGGGGCTGGGCCCGCTGGAACATCCGCTGTCGGAGCCATCGCGGTTCGGGAAGGAGCCTGGGCAGACGTATTATCCACTGTTGGGCCACGCATGAGCGCCGTCAGCGTCTTGACTGTCGGACTATCCGGTGCCAGCGAGACAACTTTCTCAAACAGTTCCTCGTGCAACCACGGTAGGCCAGGCTCGGGATGCTTTAGTAAGAGCTCGATGGCCTCGCCATACTTCAGCACCGCGGTGGCCACATCTCCCATCTCTGTACAGAGCTCTCCGTAGAGTTCGAGCAGCGCGACGGATTGAGGTTCGACAGCTAAAAAATCTGTAATCAGCCGTTCGGCCTGCACGTAGTCTTGTGCCCGCAAGGCCGCCCCAGCCAGGTAGCGATATTCGCCGAGCGCCACCTGGAGATCTCCACGTTGGAGATGCAACCTGGCGAGCAGTTGGCAGACTTCCGGATTTCCAGGCTCTTTGGTCAACAATTGATTGAGGATGGCCTCAGCCCCGGCAAACTGTTTCTCATCGATGCGGCGAGTGGCTTCTGACAGCAAATTGAGCGGCTCTGGACTCTTGGACTGGCCTCCTGCAAGGCCCTCATCTGGCTTGACGGCAGGGATAGAACTCCCATCGGTCTTTTTGAAATGTTCGATGAACTGGGCGGCCTCACTATTGGCAGGGTCGATCCGTAAGACGGCTTGATACGCATCCTTCGCTTCAGCATGGCGCTGCTGTGCCGACCGCTCCCGCCCTAACTGCAAATAGACGGTCGTCGCTTCGTCTTGCTTATTTTCTTGCAAGCATAATTCCGCCACCCGCTGCAGGGCATCCAGATTCGAAGGATCATGACTCACGATTTTCTTGTAGATTTCCAGAGCGTCTTTGCTTTTTCCCGCTTTGACGTAGTGCTTCCCGAGGGTGAGATAATCTTGAACCGCGCTGCTCAGCAGGCCACGTTCAGTATTGAGGTCTCCCAGATACCGGTACACATCATACCGAGAAGGGTCGAGCTTCAGGATCTTCTTGAATGTGGCGATCGCCTTGAGGGTGGCTCCTTCAGCACGGAAGGCATTGGCAGCCTGGAGAAAGGATGCGGCGGCATCGTTGGTGGCTTGGCGCTTGAGGTGTAGCTCCCCAATTGAATTGAATATACTCCCATCGGCCGGCGACTCGGTGGAGAGCTTTCTCCATTCAGTGATGGCGGCGTCAAACTGACCCCGCGACGCAAAGAGCTGGGCACTATGCAACACCTTACCGCGGTCGATCGCCAAGTGAGGCCTCCCTAACGATCAAACGCTAACAGTGACGATGAGTCTTGTCAACGAAATCGGGCATTTAGCCAGGCGGCCTACTCAGCAGAAACACGAAGGCCTGCCCCGAGATGAAAGGCAGGCCTCCCTGTCACGCAATCCCGTAAAATGAATCCGTCAAGATTCGGCAACAGCCGCCTTCAAGACGTTCGAGGCCTGTGGTCCCTTTGCGCCTTGTACGACCTCGAACTCAACGTTTTCTCCCTCTTTCAAGGTCTTGAACCCTTCTCCTTGCAGGGCAGAATAATGGACGAAGACATCATCCCCGCTCTGAAGGCGAATGAACCCAAATCCCTTGCGATCGTTGAACCATTTGACCGTACCTTTTTCTTTCACGAAAATACTCCTTTCCTAAATGGCCACGCCTAGTTACATGGCCAGCCCAGGGAACACATCGGTAACATGCCTTGATGATAATGAGAGACAGACAGGAAGAAGAGCAGATTGGAATGACGGGTTCATTAGCAAGATAACTTCAGTAACAAAACCCATCTCAGTTGCAACTTCGGCAGCATGTACCACGGCGTTTCAAATCTTGTCAAGCCATTCTTTGGCCGCAGTGCGCCGCGCGTAAGGTAGACAACCTTCACCCGCTCGCCTATATATACTGTCATACTGGGCGAGGAGCGTGATTCTTCGAATGTTTCTACGAACGCTACTGGATCGCTACATCTTCACCGAACTCCTCTCCCCCTTTAGTCTCAGCCTTGGGGCGCTGTGTTTTGTCATGCTGACGCGGGAACTCCTGCGCTTAGTGGAACTGCTCGTCTCCAAGGGTGTCGGAATTGTTGCGGTTCTGCAAGTCTTCGCCCATCTGATGCCGTCGTTCCTCGTGCTGACCCTGCCGATCGCCGGGATCATTGCTTCGATCACCGCCTTCGGCCGACTCTCTTTTGATAAAGAGTTGGTGGCAATGCAGACTGCAGGCCTGAGCCTCCTACGCTTGGCTCGCCCCGTCTTGCTCTTCGCCTTGCTCGTGTTTGGGCTGACGTTGTGGCTGGCGCAGTGGGGGCAACCCTGGAGTTCCACAAATCTCAAGAAAGTAGCGCTGAACCTCCTTCGTGATCAGCTGGTCCTGGCGCTGGAGCGGGGAACATTTAACGAGCCAATTCCCAAGATCATGATCTATGTCCCGGATGGAAACCCCGAGCAGGCCATCACCGGTATTTTTGTCTCCGACGAGCGAAATGCCGATGAGCCGCGTATCATCGTGGCGCAACAGTACGAGGTCATCATGGATGCCTCTACCGATCAAGTCGCCTTACGCCTCCAACATGGAGTCATTCACAGCCGGCCGGATCAGGCCGATCAATACGAGCACGTGTCCTTCGCCAGTTACGATCTGAAACTCCCCCTCAACCAAAGCGGCTACTCGGCCACGGAGGAACGTCCGTCGTACGATTCCATCATCGCCCAGCTTGAACAATCTCAATGGCACGACCAGTCCGCACTCCGGCGATTGATGGAGTATTATAAAGATCTGGCCTTTCCGACCGCTTCGCTGGTATTTTGCCTGTTAGGTGTCCCCGTAGGCATCGCTTCGAAACGATCCGGTCGGATCGGAGGATTTGCGGTCGGCGTACTGGTCGTCATCGCCTACTACATGTTGAATATCGGGTGTGAATTCCTGGTCACGACGGCAAATCTACCGCCCTTTGCCGGCGCCTGGCTACCCAACGGCGTCTTCTCTCTCGTCACCGTCGTGTGGTTTTATATCATGAGTCGCCATTAATCCCATGCCCATTCTTTTCCGGTATCTCCTTCGTGAGTTCGCAAAAATATTCACGATGTGCTTCAGCGGACTGATGACGATTTATCTCGTCATCGATTTTTTCGAAAAAGTGCGCCGCTTCCTACGCTACGACGCCAACTGGCTCGATGTCTTGACGTATTTTCTGCTCAAGGCTCCCGCGATTTCCTTTCAAATCGCGCCGCTGGCCATCTTGATGGCCACATTGCTCACGTTTGGCTTGCTCTCCCGGGGCCACGAAATTACGGCCATGCGCAGTTGCGGCATCAGTTTACTCTGGATTACCTCCCCCTTTATCGCCTTTGCCACAGGGATTGCTCTCGTGCTCTTGCTCTTCAGTTCAACCGTCATCCCGTTGGCCGCGACGAAGTCTGAAGAGATTCGGACTACGCGCATCGAGAAAAGGCCGCCCGCCGCAGCCGTGACACTCAAGCAGCCTTGGACGAGAGTGGGCATCGACAACCTCATGCATGTGACGAGCGTCTCTGTCGGCGGGGAGCGCTTGGCTGGCGTGCGTCTCTTTCAGCTCGACTCCAACTTCCAACTGACTGAGTTGATTGAAGCCGACGAAGCCCGCTATCATGACTCCACCTGGACTCTGTACCAGGGGCGACACCGACGATTCTCCTCCGAGGGAACGGTGTTGACAACCGCATTCGACCACCAATCCATCGTGTTGACCCTCATCCCCGATGACTTCACCACATGGGTTGCTGGCGACTCTGAATTGATGACGTTCCATGACATCCGGGCCTACTCCAGACGGCGACATCAGCACGGCTCTCAAGCCGCACGACTGACGACAGACTATTACAGCCGAATCGCGTTCCCCTTGGTCACCGTGATTATGGTCCTGGTCGGCATTGCGCTGAGTCTGCGCCGGAGTGGGAGCAGAGGGAGCAGCATGGCGATGGGCATTGGGCAGGCGCTCGCCGTCGGCTTCTGCTATTGGACGACACACTCTATTTCGATCGCCCTCGGCCGTGGCGGGGTCTTGACGCCCATGATCGCCGCCTGGATGGCCAACGTGCTCTTCATGAGTTATGGCCTCTATTTGATGCTCAAGGTACGGTATTAAGGCCGCGCAGCGCCAAAGACAAGCCGAAGGCTAGGACTAAACTGAAGACTAAAGAGTTCAGGATCCGACCTTCAGCCTCCCCAGCTTCAGCCTTCTCGCGTATCCCATTGCTGGTTGACTGATCCCGGCGCTTCCGGTAAGTAGAAGCGAGAGCATGAGCGAAAGGATTTCAAGAAGATGCGGGCACGAGTCGTCGTCACAGGGATAGGAGTCGTCTCTCCGATCGGTATCGGAGTGAATGAATTTTGGAAAGCCGCTCTCGCCGGACAATCTGGCATCTCGGCGATTACATCATTCGACCCGTTTCCCATGGACGGCTATCGCTCAAAAGTTGCAGGCCAGGTACGTGACTTTGCGGTGGAACGGTTTCTCGACTCACCCCATGGCGAACGCGTAGACCGCTACGCCCAGTTTGCCCTCGTGGCAACAAAGGAAGCGTTGGCCGATTCGGGCCTCCAGATGGCGAAGGAAAATCCTCACCGCGTCGGGGTCATCGTCGGAGCCGGCATGGGCGGGATGGTGATGGGCGAGCGCGAAATCACACGGCTCTACCAGCAGCAGAAACCTCACCGTGTTCACCCGAACTTTATCCCCGTCATTACCCTCAATTCAGCCTCCGGTATTATCTCAATGGCCTATGGCGCCAAGGGTCCCAACATCACCATCTCGACCGCCTGCTCCTCCAGTGCCCATGCCCTGGGGCAGGCGCTCCATTGCATTCGCGAAGGCCGTGCCGATGTCGTGATTGTCGTGGGAGCCGACGCCAGCATTACCCCGCTTGTTTTCGCGGGATTCTGTTCGTTACGCGCCCTCTCCTCCAAGTTCAACGATGAACCGGAGAAGGCCTCGCGACCGTTCGATCAGCGGCGCGATGGCTTCGTCATGGGGGAAGGCGCCGGCACATTGATTCTGGAATCGGCTGCGCATGCCAGGAAACGCAAGGCGAGAGTCTATGCCGAAGTTGCCGGCTACGCTGCCACCAGCGAGGCCTATCACATGGTCATCCCTCGGGAAGATGGTGTGGAAGTGGCCCATACCATGAAGTTAGCCCTAGCGGATGCCGGTGTCACCCCGGCACAAGTGGATTATATCAATGCCCACGCGACATCGACGATCATCGGCGACGCCGTCGAAGTGAAGGCGATCAGGCAGCTATTTAAATCGCGCGCAGACAAGATCGCCATTAGCGCCACCAAATCGTTAATCGGCCACACGCTTGGGGCCGCCGGTGCAATCGGAGGCATCGCCTCGGTGCTGTCCCTTCACACAGGACACATTCATCCGACTGCCAACTACGATAACCCAGACCCAGCATGTGCATTGGCAGGACTCTCTCTATCAACGCAAGAGCGTCGTGTAAAAGTCGCCTTGCTGAATGCGTTTGGATTTGGCAGTAACAACGCCGCTGTGGTATTCAAACAAGAAGGACGTGAAACGTAAGATGTTTCGGAGAAGAGGACTCGGTAGTCCTACTGTTTACCTTTTGCATTTCACTTTTCACGGTTAAAGACGGAGAATATCGATCAATGGCAACTGATCCCACCATATCGCTGAAAATCCGCACCGCCTTGGGTGAATACCTAAGACGCGATCATGCCACAATACTGGTCACACAGCATCTCCGTGACGATTTAGGCCTCGACTCGATGGCCGTCATTGAACTGCTGTATCGTATCGAGGAGGCCTTCGACATCCAGATCCCCGACCAAGACCTAGTCGGGCTGACGACAGTTGGTCATGTCGTGGCCTATGTTGAGAAGCGGTTGGGAAAACCTATCTCACCGACTCGGGGCAAAATTAAGAAACCAGTAACGCACTCTAGGTCACAGGGCAAAAAGAAACGCTAACCCATATGGCAACTCGATCGCGCGCTCCGATCTCACTCACACAACTCCACGAGGTGGTCGGTGGAGAACCTGTGGGGTCACCGCACGCCACCGTTACGAGCCTAGCAAGTTTTGAAGAAGCAGGCCCGAATGATCTGACTTTTCTCACAGGGGATCGGATGCTCAAAACAGGCAGGCCCATCGCTGCCGGAATACTCCTCGCCCATCGGTGCCTAACAGAGATCACCAATCCCCACATCGTCGTCGCCAATCCTACACTAGCCTTTGCGCAGGTCGCCCGCGCCTTCTTTTGTCCCATCTCCCCTCCCCGCGGAATTGATGCGACCGTTGTCCGCGGCAATGACACCCACGTCGGACCCAATGTCTCAATCTGGCCGGGAGTCACTCTGGGGGATCGGGTAACGATCGGAGCGAGGGTAACACTCTATCCCGGCGTGTTCATTGGCAGCGATACGACCATCGGGGACGATACCCTGCTCTATCCCAATGTCGTCGTCAGGGAAGGCTGTACCATCGGAGCCCGGGTGATTGTTCATAGTGGCACGGTGGTTGGAAGCGACGGATTCGGCTATGTGCAAGACCAGGGACGGCATTACAAAATTCCCCAGCTCGGCGGAGTGACCATCGAGGATGATGTCGAGCTTGGAGCGAATGTCACGGTCGATCGAGCCACACTAGGTCACACGATTATTAAGCAAGGCACCAAGATCGACAATCTGGTCCAGATCGCCCATAACGTGACGATCGGAGCCCATTCCATCCTGGTGGCACAGGTCGGAATCGCCGGCAGTACTCGTGTGGGAAATCATGTCATGATTGGTGGACAGGCAGGGCTGGCAGACCATCTGGTCATCGGCGATCAGGTCATGATTGCCGCTCGGGCAGGCGTGAACCGCAGTCTCGAACCTAACCAGGTCGTCTCAGGGGCTCCTGTGATGCCGCATGAAATCTGGGTGAAAGCCCAAGCCGTCATTCCGCGGCTCCCTGAGCTCCGACAGACAATCCGCACATTGGAGGAGCGGATGCAGCAACTTGAAGCATCACGCTCGGCGCCTCACATCTCCAAAACAAAGGCCAGGAAGCGGGCTCGATAACATCAGTCGTGTCTACACCTATTCCACCACTCCACGCCAACAAAACAACTTTGCCCAATAGAATCCCGCCCAGGGCACCAAGACAGACGGGAGTAGGTCGAGATCACCATACATAAGACCCGCAGCTGATGCACCGAAGATCAGAGCCGCTCCGGCAATGGAGATTACCGTGACAAAGCCACGCCCAGGATGCTCGATTGTTGGTACCTCAGGCTCAGGCTTGGCCTTCCTCGTACGTTGAGCCACTGCTGTTCTCAGCTTTGCCGCATACACCTCAGGAAATCTCTTGAAGAGATAGCGATGATAGCGACCCTGCCCAAACCCACAGGCCGCACCAACGGCAATCAAGATCGAACTGCTGAGAAATGTCATCCAACTGTAGGTATGATTCACCAACAATTGATAGCCGAGCGCCCCGATCCCACCGACCAAGAAGATGAGTCCGATCGTTCCGGCAGGTAGAAGGATATGGGACCGCACGTAATAGCGCGCTTGTTCATCAATCTTCTCTGGTCGCAATACTGTCACGAGTTTCGGCATCGATACATTCTCCTAGCGCACAGGCTGTCAGAATTTTTGTCCTTGAGAAGCAGGGCAGCAAGACGGCGGCATCATAGCATCCTTCCACCGCTCTTACATTGACCAAGAAAGGGGGATGAAGCTTTTCGAGTGGGTCTCAAAGCTCAATCCCCCTGATATGATGAGAAATTGTGGATGACAGATGATAAATCGTAGGCGTCATGCCTGATTGTCACGTCATGAGCAGCGATCCGCGCACTCCATAGTACTAAAGTAGGGGGTTGCGACGAAACGCTATGTGCAGTAAGGCCTTTCGACGCGAGCAGCATCAGAATCCAGGATAGAAAAGGCAACAGTGAGACAGGACATGGCTACCTTCACTCACGATGTCCACAAAAGATGTGTGTGGGCTGTGGATAATCATGTGGACAAGCAAGCAATACCATGCCATACCACAGCACCTCACACATTGCCCAATCGATAGGCAGCCAAATAAGTGCACTTTCACGAAGATAGAAACCGCAGAACCTTGCATCGGGCCAAAGAGTAGATTTCACACGACCAGGAAGATTTTTCACGAATGAGCTGACAGCAGTCCTTGATGTGTGCGGCACTGCAACCTCGTATCTGGCCGTACCTCCTTCGCCTTGTCACCAACTCGTTGACATGCACACCGGCGCATGGCGTTCCAGCTTCTCGAAACATGTAAAACAGGGAAAGCCATTCTCCATTTCAATCTCCCTGTCAAGCCATCTGAAAACCTTACCGAAGCCGGAGTCGTGGCGTCATCAGA
>JBDTPK010000083.1:0-9248 GCA_039932735.1 Nitrospirota bacterium | reverse complement strand
TCGCGCTACGAGCAACCGATCTCGCAGGCGTCGTCGAATGTTTATGTGATTACCGATGGGGATATTCGACGTCCTCGCGCCACAGATATTCCCACAGTGCTACGCCGCGTCCCGGGACTCGACATCATGTAAGTGACGGAAGCCGACTTCAACGTCAGTGCGCGAGGTAACAATCAACTGTTCTCCAATAAAATGCTTGTGATGGTGGATGGTCGTTCGATTTACATCGACGGCCAAAGCCTCGTCTTTTGGAAGTCGCTGCCCGTGACACTGCTTGAAATTAAACGGATTAAAATTCTGAAAGTCCCGGCCTCCGTCGTCTATGGGTTTAACGCCTTCGACGGCCTGATCAATATCATCACCAACTCCGCGCAAGAACTCAAAGGCACCACCCTCCAATTCGGCGGAGGTGCCTACGGCACGATTTCAAGCGCAGCCGTTCATGCGGGGACCATCGGTCAACTGGATTATCGACTCTCGGTCGGACGCGATCAAAACCAGCAATGGCGCGAGCGTGACGCCCTGGCGTTCCGATCACACAAGTTCAACGCCCAAACCCAATACAACTTTTCCAATGACGGGACGCTGCGTGTTGCCGGGGGATTCATCGACACGAACCGGTTTGACGGCCCCTTGTCCAATCTGCAGATTTCACACTCGCAGTTCAACCAAGGGTTTTCCGACATTCACTACCAGTACCATAATTTTTCCATCCGCGGCTGGTGGCAGGGTAATGACATTCCCGTCGACTCCGCCACACACCCCCTGGTCGCCCAATTTGTTCGTCAACCCAACGCGCTGAGCGGAAACGATCTCTCGTTTAGAACGCAGACTTACAACGTCGAATCGCAACACAGCCTGGCACTCAACTGGACGAATCCACTAACCTATGGGATGAACTACCGATACAATTCCCTCGATGGAAGTGCCCTGTCTCAACTGGGACGAGAAGATCGACTCGGTTTCCATGTGCAAGACGAGTGGAAACTGTACCCGGCCCTCACCGCCGTGGAGTTAAGGCATGGAACAAGGGCGTTCTCAGAGCATTGTGCAAGACAAGAGTTTCCGTTTCGCCGTGCACATCGTCGCGTACATTCGCCGACAGCAGAAAGATCACGTCAACATTGTTCTCGCCAGGCAACTGCTCCGGTCCGGGACCTCCATTGGCGCAACCGTCGAGGAAGCCTTAGGAGGACAGAGCAGTAAAGATTTCATTGCCAAGCTTGCAATTGCTGCGAAAGCGGCTCGAGAGGCTGGTTGCTGGTTAAGGCTCATTCGGGAAACTCAGCCGCACGACCATCAGGAGTTGGCCAGCCTGCTGGTCGAATGTGGCGAGCTGGTAAAATGTTGAACTGTATCATTCTAATCACACGCCGCAAGCTTATGACTCATGAAACTCAGAATCAAGAACTCAGAACTCAAAACTCGAAACCTCCTTGCGCCTGAGGTCTTATGGTCACCGGAGCAACTCGATATGCCGTTCTCGTCGTGGAAGATAACTTGGACCTCGTCATGGGGTTACAGGATTTGCTGCACCATGATGGCTACGCCGTCACCGTTGCCGGCACCGTCTCCGACGCCATCGAACTCATTCGAGCCCATAGCTTCAACGCCATCATACTGGACTTGGGCTTGCCGGACGGCGACGGGATCGAGGTCTTGAAGGAAACCCAACGCCTGGATCCCTCTGTCCCCGTCGTCATCGTGACCGCCCATATCTCGCGTGATCGCACCGTGGGATCGCTGGCGGAGGGCGCATTTTCGTACCTCACAAAACCCTATGACATGAATGAACTTCGGCACACGCTCCGTCGCGCCATCGGGGTCAAAGAACTCGCCGTGAGGGTCGAACAGACGAAACGCCTCCTCAGTCAAAGCGAAGAACGCTTGGAGTTGGTGATTCAAGGCTCCAATGACGGCTTCTGGGATGGACAGTTCCTTCCCAACGAACCGTGGAATTCGCCGCGCACACCGGTCTGGTGGTCTCCTCGCGTCAAAACCATGCTGGGTTATACCGACGAGGAATTTCCCGATGTCTTGGAGAGCTGGGAGTCCCGGTTGCATCCCGAGGATGCCGAGCGAGTGCTCGCGGCCTTGACCGCCCATATCGAGCGCCGTGATCCCTATGACGTGGAATACCGACTCCTCACCAAAGCAGGAGCGTATGGCTGGTTCCGTGCCCGCGGCCAAGCCATCTGGGACGAGACCGGCCGGATGACTCGTATGGCCGGCTCCCTCCAAGACGTGACGGATCGCAAACGCGCGGAGCATATGCTTCGCCGGAACGAGCAACTCCTGCATGGTATCGTCAACAACACCACCGCCGTGATCTACGTGAAAAACGTGAATGGCCGGTATCTGCTCACCAATCGGCGGTTCGAACAGCTCTTTCACCTCACCGCGGAGCAGATTATCGGTCATACCGATCACGAGATGTTCCCCAAGGACATCGCCGATGCGTTTCGCGCCAACGACGTGACGGTATTGGAGCGGAACGCTGTGGTGGAATGTGAGGAATACGCGCCCCAGTCCGATGGCCTCCATACCTACATCTCGATCAAATTCCCGCTGTGCGACGAGACCGGCACACCCTATGCGACGTGCGGCATCTCCACCGACATTACCGAGCGGAAGCGCGTTGAAGATGCGCTTTTTGCCAGTGACAGGCGACTTCGTCTGGTCCTGACCGCTGAGCCGATTCGACTCTGGGACTGGGACCTTCAGACCGGTCAACTCTACTGGTCACCGGAGGTCGGCACATTGCTCGGCGTGACTCCTGGATCGGTCCGCGTCACGCAGACCGAATTGCTCGCGCTCGTCCACCCAGATGATCGTGAAAGTGTAGCGCTCGCCATGCGCCACGCGATGGAGCCGCAACGCGCCGATGTGACGTTTGAACATCGCGTCCTGCGGCCGGACGGGAGCGTCCACTCCTGTGTCTGGGCTGGTAAGATTATTCGAGATCGCAACGGAACAGCGATACATATATTGGGAACGGTCCATGCCACGACGGCGCTAGCAGGATCATGAACACGTTCATCGGAAAAGAGCTCACTACCCGCGAAAGGTCTCTCGTGAAGGGTCGTTTGTTCCCAGCTTCGAGCGTTTCACGCTTCACGGTTCACGTTTCACGAACACACGGGCATTCCCTCGCCACCTGGGCGGCAATGGGACTCTTCGTCTTGCTCGGCCTCTGTACTCTCTGTGTGCCCGAATCCGTCGCGATGGACATTGCCATCCTGCGATCTTCCGACATCGCGGCCTATCGCGAAGCCATTGCAGGCTTGAAGGCCACAGGCCCGATTGGAGCGACCTATACCGAATACGATGCGCAAGGCGACCTCGAGATGGGGAAAAAGCTCGCGCGCAGGGTGCGGGCCGCGAAGGCGTCATTGATCGTCGCCGTGGGGCTCAAGGCCGCATTGGCAGCGAAAGTAGAAATTGTCGATGTCCCGATCGTCTATATGATGATCATGGACCCGGTGAAATATCAGCTCACAGAGGCCAACATGACCGGCACGCTTCTGGAGGTCCCCGTCGACCGACAGCTGAAGATTATGCGAAAGTTTCTGCCGACTCTTTACCAGCTTGGGACACTCTATGATCCCGCGAAAACCTCCTCTCGGGTCAAGGACGCGGTACAGCATGCCACCAACTCCAACTTCCAATTAAAGGGGCTTCCCGTCGAGAGTGACAAGGACGTGCCCCAGCAATTACGCACGCTGCTCTCGGAAGTTGAGGCCCTCTGGCTCATGCCGGACTCCACAGTCTTGACGAACGAGTCCGTTCAATTCATCCTTGAATCAGCACTCGCACGCCAGATACCCGTGATCGGGTTTTCGCCGGAGTTCACACGTCTGGGAGCGTTGCTCAGCATGTCCGTCAATTACGGCGATGTCGGTCGAGAGACAGGACTGCTCGTGAAACGCATTCTCGACGGGGAACGGCTGTTGCCGCTCGACCCCGTGCCGATCGAACGACTCAAGATCACCGTCAATCTCAAGACCGCGAAGTACCTCGGCATTACGTTTTCAAATGGGCTGACGAGTCTCATCGATGAAACCTATTAATGTGGACCGGCAAGTGGATGCTCCTGATCCGCCGGAGGAACCCATGGCTCCTACGCCATTACCCACGCGCGGGTTCCTCAGCCTGCGGACCAAGTTCGTGTTATTTTTCAGCCTCATTCTCATCATCGCCTGTTCGACCTTGAGCTGGTACTACGTCGCAGAGAGGCGAGAGGCAATGACCAACGACCTCCAGCAACTGGGAACGATTCTCCTCACGAGTGTCGTGAACAATGCCGGTTTTCGGTATGCGGGTCTCGTGGCGGAAGATCGTGCCACGCTCCAACAATTCATTGACAGCCTCATGGCTGTCCAGGATGTGGTCTATGTGGTGATCACCCGCTCAGACGGAACCGTGCTCGCTCAGTACACGAAGGGAGCACGCCAGTCCTCTGCCAGCCTCGAACGATCCTTGGACCACCCTCTCTACCCGGACGATCAGATTGCAAAACCGCTCTTCACATCATCGAGCACCAGTCCTCAGATCACACGATTATCCATCTCAAGCCAACTCGGCAATCGATTTCCATGGGAGGAACACCTCTACGACTTTGCAATGCCAGTACTGCGAACGGAGAAACGAAGTACGTCGCTGCCTTCTATCTCCCTTCAGGAAGAGGAAGTATTCAGTGGCTCACCACAAACGGAGCCTCCACCTGTGTCTAGTGTCGTCCAAATAGGATTGACCAACGCACACCAGCAACATGAGCTCGCAGCGATGATCAGCAATATTTTCGTCTTCACCATCTTCATCATCGGCATAAGTGCGTTCGGCGCCTACGTGCTTTCCCTCCGTATCACAAAGCCATTGAGAAGCCTTACGGGTGTTGCTCAACAAGTGACTGAAGGCCGTTCGCCTATCCCTCTCATCCCCTCCACCCGTGACGAAATCGGTCAACTGACGAGCACGTTCAATCTCATGACCCGCTCATTACAGGAACGGAACCTCGCCATCACAGCGCACATGGCGACCATCGAACACCAGGTCGGTCAATTGACCACGTTACATCAAGTGAGTGCGGCCATCGCCCGAACGCTGGACCTGAACCAGATTCTTGACACCGTTTTGCGGCTCCTCATCGCCAATCTGGGCTTTACGCGGATGTCTGTGATGCTGCGGCATCGCGAACGAGACACGGCGTATGTGGCCCAGATCGCGGGGGTGTCGCCGGACATTGCGGAGACCGCTCGCCGTCTTGAAATACCGATCCAGGATGATGGCAGCCTCCAAGCAGACTTACTGTTTCATGGTAAACCTATGCTCGTCCTGAGCCTTCAGGCTGAGGCCGATCGCGTGTCACCACCGATACTGGAATTGGCTCGCCGCCTCGGGGTCACGTCCTGCGTCTTGGTGCCGCTCCAGAGTCAGAACCAGACGCTCGGATACCTCGCCGCCGACCGGGGCGCGCAGCCCTGCACGGAGGAGGATCTCCATACTCTCTTGACGATCGCCGGCCAGGTGGCCTCGGCTATCGACAATGCCAGGGCCTATGCCCATCTCGAAGAACTCACGCAGCACCTCGAACAGCGTATTGTAGAACGCACGCAGGCCTTGTCCAGCGCCAATACGGAACTGCAGGAACACGATCGGCGTCGATCGCTGTTTCTCTCTGTCGCGTCGCATGAGTTGCGCACCCCCATGACCGTGATTCGCAGCTTTGCGGACAACATGCGCGATGGCATTGCCGGGCCGGTGAGCGAACAACAACTGACCTACCTCGCTCGCATCGGCCATAATCTGAATCGGCTCACCAGAATCATCAATCAACTGCTCGACTGGTCTCGCCTGGACAGCGAAAAGGGCATGCTCTGCCTCAGGCCGGTCAGCGTCGAATCCACGGCCCTCCTCGTTGCCGACAGTGTGCGCGCCATCACAGCTGAAAAAGCGATTACACTCGAGATCGTGCATGCGGAAGGGCTCCCAGCAGTCCGAGGAGACCGCGATAAATTGGAACAGATTCTCTGGAATCTCATCGGCAATGCGAGCAAGTTTACCCCGCCGGGCGGCCGCATCATCGTCGATTTCCAGACAACCCCCGAGGGCTTTGTCCAAACCTCAGTCACCGATACCGGCTGCGGGATTGACCAGGAACATATCGAAAAGCTCTTCAAGGAGTTCTCCAAGGTCCCATCCACTATCCCCACCGCTCAGGGGGCTCAGCTCGGGCTCTTCATTACCAAAAGCCTGGTCATGTTGCATGGAGGAACCATCTGGGTGGAGAGCACAGCCGGAGTCGGCACTCGTTTTTATTTCACATTGCCTATCGTGTCCTCGCAAGAAAACACCGGGCAACCGGCCTCGTAGCGGGGTGCGTGAGCGAGTGAGCAGAGTGTATTTTCCTCTGTGTATGCTCTACAATCTCACGGGTATTCACATGTTTCCACCAACACGATGCGCGCAAAAATCCTAATCGTCGACGACGACCGCGATATTCTTCTTGGGCTCGAGAATCGTATCACCTGGATGGGGCACGAGCCTGTCACAGCTGAGAACGGCAAGGATGCGTTACGTTTAATTGAAGAAGGAGACGTCGATCTCGTGCTCTTGGATTTGGAGCTGCCGATCCTATCCGGTCTGGAGGTCCTGGAACGGGTGCGACAGGCCTCCCGCAGCAAGCGGCGTTCCGAAGAGGACACCAACGCACCCTACACCACACCGCTCATCGTTATCCTGACCGCATTCGGCACGATCGAACGCGCCGTTCAAGCCATGCAGCTTGGCGCATTTGATTTCATGACGAAACCATTCAGCGCCGACCACCTCACCGTCGTGGTCAAAAAAGCCCTGGACACCGTGGTGCTACACCGTCAAGTCGATGTCCTCCGTCAAGAAGTCGATGATCGGTACGATCACCTTGTCGGGTCCAACGCCAAGATGGCCGTGCAACTCACAATCGCCAAACAAGCGGCACCGTCCGACGTGACCGTCCTCCTGCTCGGCGAAACCGGTACGGGGAAGGAAGTCGTGGCCCGCACCATTCATCGGTGGAGCCCACGCCGCTCGAAATCCTTTATCGCAGTCAATTGTGCGGCACTACCGGAGCATTTGCTCGAGAACGAACTGTTCGGCCATGAAAAGGGCTCCTTCACCGGAGCAGTCAAACGGGAACCGGGCAAGATCGAAGTGGCAGAAGGTGGAACGGTGTTCCTTGATGAAATCGGAGACATGCCGCTCCCGTTACAAAGCCGCCTGCTGCGGGTCCTTCAAGATCAGACGTTCTTTCGTGTGGGTGGAACCCAGTCGGTTCGCACCGATGTGCGTTTCATCGCAGCGACGAATAAAGACATTCGGCGCGCAATCCAACAGGGCACATTTCGCGAAGATCTCTACTACCGGCTCGCAGTGATCACTGTGACACTCCCGCCACTACGTGAACGGACAGACGATATCCCGGCGCTCGTCAAACATTTTCTTACGCGCGCGCTCATAATGGGGATTCATGGCCCCTGCGCATTGAGTGACCGCGCCTTACGAGCATTGCAACAGTATCGGTGGCCTGGCAACGTCCGCGAACTGGACAATGTGCTGACACGTGCGCTCATCTTATGTCCCGAGGACACCATTGAGCCTGCGGACCTGCATCTGGCAGATTCACTGTCCCCCTCGTCGACCGAGGCCGAAACAGGATCTCCCCCTCGTGACTACCACGCTCACATGGACGCCTACAGCCGGAAGGTCCTCGAAGAGACGTTGCGCAGAAATGGATGGAACCAAACCAAAGCCGCTGAGGAACTCGGTCTT
This sequence comes from Nitrospirota bacterium, assembly GCA_039932735.1. Taxonomy (GTDB): domain Bacteria; phylum Nitrospirota; class Nitrospiria; order Nitrospirales; family Nitrospiraceae; genus Palsa-1315. The sequence goes on along the minus strand of JBDTPK010000083.1, from coordinate 1,439 downwards.
CAACGGACCTACCTCACGAAATTGCTCAAGCAGAAAGACATCTCTGGCAAGCCGCCCACAGATTCTTCCTCCTCTTCCGAGGACGATGCACTTTGAAAGCAATTGTGAGTGAGTTCCGGACAGCTCAGAACCCAGAAGTCCTAACTCAGAACTTCCGCCCTAGCCCCGCTTCCCCATAGCCCGTAACTGACCAGGCGTTAACCACCAACGCAGAACGCCTCGACCTGGCTTCGCTGAGATCGACAGTTCGATCAGACAGGCTCCGGCTTTCTTCAGTGGGAACGAATCAGAGACCCGACCGGACAGGAGGACACTTGCGACTATCCCCAGCTGTGGTTCGTGACCGATACAGAGCACGCAGGACTCCGGCGGAAGATTGTTCAGGTTCGACAGGAGCCGATGGGGCGATGCATCCGGCAAGAGTTCTTCGACGATGTGCATCGCAGAGCGAACCCGCAGCGAGCGGTGCACAATCTTCGCCGTCTCGATCGCCCGAATCAAAGGGCTCGACAAGACATGCGTCGGCTGCACGTCGAGCCGGTTCAACCCAGCCGCCACCTGCGCCACGCGCTTTGCCCCCTGCTCAGTCAGAGGACGATCCCCGTCCAGCCCTTCCCATTCATCCCGCTCCACCGCAATGCCATGCCGCAACAACACACAATCCATCATCCCTCATCTCTTCTATTCAAGATTTTCATGAATGCCGTTTCACGCGCAAGCGCCGTGGATCGACCTGTCTGCGTGCGAGCACGCACAGGCAGGCGAGTGCAGCAACCGCCCTCATGCATCAGGCGGATGAGGACGCACCAACAATCCAACGGCAAGAAAACGCGCATCGATCACATCGAGAATATGCTGCCGCAGTTCATCCCGAAAAGGCGCGAGACTCTCATCATGAAGATAGCGATCGACCGTGCGAGGTAGCCGCCGTCTCCAGGCCTGTGCAGCCTGTCGCGCACCGTCAGCGACAGATCCTCCATGGACGAGGATGGCGCGGACTTCATGCTCGAAGAAACCCACATGCACTTCTTCATCTTCCAAAATCGAGGTCAGATCAGGCCGTACGCCGACCAACAACCTGGCAAACTCTAACCCCAACGCCTCATACCCATAGAGATGCACCACAAGGACCCTCCATTGACTGGGCATACGAGGCAGGACCGTCTTGCCGTGCGAACTTACTCCCAGCAACCGTTCAAACTGCATGAGATGCTGCGCCTCTTCTTCCTCATGACGGCGCAAGAACTGCAACACCGGAGGCGGAACGTCCTGCGCTTGCGCAGAGCGTACGGCCCACAAGGCCATGGCTTCCGCCTTGAGAAACTGTTCCAAAATTGCATGCTCACAGGAAGAAGGAAGTGGATGAGTCATGCGCCGAGTCTACCGGAACGATGGGGCAGAACCAACCTGTGAGGAGGCGCAGAAGCATCGTATTCGCT
>JBDTPK010000082.1:0-9261 GCA_039932735.1 Nitrospirota bacterium | reverse complement strand
GTATTGGCCGAGATGGACCAGGTTCCCGTCCTGGTGTTCGACGAAATTGATACGGGAGTCGGTGGGGCAGTTGCTGCAGCCATGGGAACGAGATTGCGCAAGCTCGGATCCTTCCATCAAGTGTTTTGTATTACCCATCTTCCGCAAATCGCGTCCCAAGCGGAGCACCATCTGCTCGTGGAAAAGGGGATGGACCGTCATCGGACGTCCACGTCAGTGAGAACACTCAAGGGGATGGGGCAAGAAGAAGAAATCGCCCGCATGTTGGGTGGTTTGACTATTACGAAAAAAGTGCGTGAAACGGCAGCAGAACTCATCGCGGGGGCCAAGGGGAAGCGGTCTGAGTGAATGAGTAGGCAGACTCTTCTTTTTCTCAGCCTTGACCTGAGCCGTAACGTGCTAGAAACCAGTCGATGTTCGCAGGACCTTGTTAGGAGCCGGATTGGTCTGTCGGAGTGGTAGATATCGCCATGGCAGGAAGGGATGCCGTATATTCTTGGAGTACGCGCGCAAAGAGTTCGCTCAAGTGTGGGTTCGATGTGGATGCCGGCGTACGCACGCAGCTGTTGATAGGGGTCATCAATCGAGAGGGGCGATCGGCCAGGAGGTTCCGCAGCCGGATGGTCGAAAGTGTAGGCGAGGCAGACGATACGGGTTAGTTGGGAAATTCCTTCTTCTTGTAGCCCAAACGGGTGGCCTGAACCATCCTATCATCAATGGTGAAAGACCATAATTAGTTCTGCCTCAGCCTGAAATCCCAACATACTGAGCCGACCATCAAATAGTGCGTAGCGTGAGCTCAATAATCGCCTGTTTTACCTGTAGGATTGCGCTTTCAGAGAAGTTATACGTGCACACTTTGACGGTTTGATCAGTAACACAAATTTCACACAGGGCTTCTGGTGATGCCGATCGTCGACAGCCTTTCCGATCACAGCGATTTTATCGTCGGCAAACTGGAGGATTTAGGTCTGATTTTGCTGATGTCGAAACACGAGATAGATCCGGGGAAGGCGCATGCCAACTTGTGCACACAGACGCAATGAGGAGAGTTGTTGCACTATTCCTGCTCTAATGTTGGAGGGTCGGTACTGACGTCCTGATCGGGTCGGCTGATCCCCAGCGTGTCCATGCGGTATTTGAGTATCCGGCGGCTGACTCCCAGCAGGTTGGCGGCATGGGTTTGGACGTAGTTCGTTCGTTTGAGGGCATCCAAGATAATTTCGCGCTCGAATTCCATGACGGCTTTTTCGAGGGACAGTCGCCCAGCAAGGGTGTCGTCGCGTAGTGAGGACGATCGCGAGCTGCTCTTAAGAATGTTCGGGAGATGTTCGGGCGTGATGGTGTCCGATCCCTTGGACCAAATAAATCCCTGTTCGATGATGTTCTCCAGCTCTCGCACATTGCCAGGCCAGGGATAGCGGGACAGAAGATCCACGGCTTCTTTGGAAAACGATTGGGTCGGCCGGTTCTCTTCTTGGATTCGCTTGGCGAGAAAGTGGTCGGCAAGGAGGGAAACATCTTCACCACGTTCCCGGAGCGGAGGCAAATGGAGTGAAATGACGTTGATGCGGTAATAGAGGTCTTCACGGAATCGTCCTTTGCGGACGAGGTCCTCGAGATTCTTATTCGTCGCCGCCAAGATGCGTACATCGACCTTGATGGATTGCACCCCGCCGACTCTGGTGAATTCTCGTTCTTGCAACACACGCAGCAGCTTGGCTTGCGTCATGGCACTGAGGTCGCCGATCTCATCGAGAAAGAGCGTGCCGGTATTGGCGAGTTCAAATTGTCCGACTCGACGAGCCGTGGCATCCGTGAATGAGCCTTTCTCATGGCCGAAGAGCTCACTCTCGATGAGTGTTTCAGGAATGGCTGCGCAGTTCAACGCGATAAAAGGGCGCTCACGTCTGCTGCTATTATAGTGGAGTGCCTTGGCGACCAGTTCTTTCCCCGTGCCGCTCTCGCCGCCGATCAGGACGGTCGTGCGGCTGTCGGCGACTTGTTCGATCTTGGTGTAGATGTCCTGCATCAACCGGCTCTTGCCGATCAGGTTGTGAAAGGCATAGCGTCGAACGACTTGTGCCCGAAGTTGTTTGACCTCTCGTTGGAGTTCCTGGTCCTGGAGCGCGCGTTCGACAATGATGCGGAGTTCTTCCACATCGAAAGGTTTTGAGAGATAGTCAGCCGCACCGAACTTCATCGCATCGACGGCGGTTTTGACTAATTTTGTACCGGTCAGCATGATGACCGGTACGGTAAGGTTCTCAGCACGTAGGGTTTGAAGTACCGAAAGCCCGTCGGCGCCTGGCAAGACGACGTCTAGGAGGACTAGATGGGGGGCTTCCTTGCGAAATAGTTCGAGGCCTTCCTGGGCATCGGCGGCTTGGATCGTCTCGTAGGTCGGCTCCAGCACCGCTTTCAATGAAGCCCGAACCCAGGCCTCATCATCGATCAATAACACTCGTTTTTTCATACTGGTGTCCATAGGGTCTTGACGGCTATGCGGGTAACGCGGGCAGGCTCACGAAAAACGTGGTGCCGGCACCGACCGCGCTCTCTATCCGAATCTCACCGTGATGTTCTTGAATAATTTGATGGACGATCGTCAAGCCCAATCCCGTTCCTTCGTTCTCCCCGCTCACGTGTTTAGTCGTGAAAAATGGATCGAAAATGTGATCGAGATTCGCCTCCTGAATTCCCTTGCCGGTATCCTCGATTTCAATCTGCGCCCAGATTTTTCCTCCCGGCTTCACGAGCTTGCGGGTCTGAACGCGTAAACGCCCACCCGCTCCCGCCATCGAGTCCATGGCATTGAGGAAGAGATTGAGCAGGACCTGCTTGATCTGCTGTCGGTCCAGCATGACATGCGGCAGGTCCGACGCCAACTCTTTTTCAATCTTAATCCCTTGGCGATCGGTCTTGACACCGATGAAATACAAACAGGAGGCGACAATGTCATTGAAGTTCTCGCCAGCCAGTTTAGGTTCCATGTATCGCGCGTAGTCGAGAATTTCCTGAATCAGCCGTTCGATCCGATAGACATCTTCGAGCACCATTTTGCTGAATCCATGAATAAATTGAGGATCATCTTTTCGTTCAGGAGCCAATTGGATAAACGTTTTGATCGAGGTGAGGGGGTTCCTGATTTCATGGGCAAAGCCGCCGGCGATCGTCTCAAGGGATTTGAGTCGATTCGTGCGTTGCATAAGCGTGTGGGAACGAAGGAGGTCCTGGTGTTGCAGCATGCTACCTAATGCATTCGTGGCAATTTGTGCCAGCGTAGAGAGCATGGATCTGGTCAGTGTCTGTTCTTGAGCTGGAGGTATTGCTGCTCCGAGGAGTGAGAAAGCGATGAGGCGGCTTTTCATGAGGTGTGGCACGATGTGTGTGGCCTGAAAGGTTTCCATGGCCTCGCGAGCACTGCTTCCAGAGTCTGGTTCTGGGAGGTCGATTGTCGAGTCGTCCTCCCTGATGATCCTGTTGCTTGTCAGTAGGTGGTGGGGTAGAGGATGGTCCATGGCCAGTGTCGGCGGCATAAGCGTGGGGGCGGCCGGACCAACCATGCTGACGGGGCGATAGCATTCGTGCTCACGATCCAAGAGGTACAGCGCCCCATGAGTCGTGGCGACTGTGCGACACAACTCCTGAATAATGCGATCTCCAAGTGTCGTCGGGTCGGTCAACGTTCCCAGTTTGGCCGAAAACTGTGTCACGACGTTCAAGAGCGCGCGGGAGGTAGGCGGCAAGATGTCGGTATTCGGTGAGTGTGATGTCATAATGGACAGGGGCGTGTTAGGACACCGTCTAGTCCGCTGGCAGAAATATTATCGATGGAGCTTGATATGTTTAAGTGTTCAAAGATGTACAGGTGAGAGTATACACAGGCAGAGTATGTTCTGCTAGTAGATTTGTTTCTGCAAAGACGGCTCAGAGGATATGCCCATTGAGCACAGGAAGGATGAGGGATGTGAGAGGTCTGGCATACTGGAGTCACGAGCTTTGAGCTCGTCTGAGTCATGGTCAGAGAGCACCGCTCTACTCTTTATCCCTTGGCTGTGAGGCAGGTATCGCGCATTCATCGTTGAGAGTCCGTGTAGAGCCCGGGCATGGTCGGCGGGGCTTTGGGAACCACCGCTGAAAGGGAAGGTCGTGTTCTAGTTGTAGAAGGAGTTTCCGTTCGCAAGCCGGGCCTTGTATTCACACTCCATATAATAATCCCGCTCCACATCTCGCTGACTGAATCCTTGTGTATTAGCTCCACGCTCATAGGGCTGGGGGCACATCCGGTGAGTCCAAGAAGGAGTATTCCCCACAGAGTCGCGCTCATTGAGGGTGTTCTCATTGCGCTGTCTCTTACCATCTGATTCGGTCATCGTCAAACTGACTTATCGGCGCGCGATCGCATCAGCGCAGCGGTTGCCGCTAGCAATAGCACTTTCGAGGTTGGGAGGCCAGCCTGTATCGGTCCAACTACCAGCCAGCAGCAAGTTCGCAATCGGACTGCGTTGAATGGGTCGATGTAATTTCGTTCCAGGCTTGAGTGAGAGAATGGCCTTGGGAATCGTTCGACGGCTGATCGATACAACCCTGCGTCCAGGGGTGAGGAGCCTCCACGATTCAAGTAGGTCAGAGATAGGGTGATTACAATGTGCGTCCGGTTGAACCTGCGCGAACTGACTGTCGGTCGTGATGAGAGAAAATCCTGTATGGTCAGGGGTGATAGCTGTCACAAGTACCGAGTGAATGGAGGTGTCACTCAGCAGGACGAGGCGAGGGGTTGCACAGGGTTGCTCGACATGCACGTGAAGGATGGTGCTATCGATGGATTGCAATTCCGCCAGGTGTTGAAAATAGCCGTAGCGAGTCAGCCATCGTTCTGGAAGCAGCGGTGTGACCTGGTGTGGGGGCAGGGCTACCACATACCAATCGGCTTGTACGAGAGAACCGTCCTGCAGCAGGACGCCCGAGATGCGGTCTCGTTCGTAACGGAGCTGTGTGATGTCTGTATGGCGCATGATGGTGGCGCCTTCCTGCCTCAATGCTTCAGTGATCGGCTGTACCAAGGAGGCTTGAAGCGAGTCCTGCACGACCGAGATTCGGCTATCTGGACGAGTACTTAGGAACAAGGGTTTCATCGCGAGCACAAAGGCCTCGGCGGACATCGTGACGAGGTCATTGCCGGTCAACCATTGCGCGAGAGGATTCCAGACAAGGCTGCGCGTCTGCGTGCTTTGGCCGATTGATGCCAACCAGTCATCGGCGGTGCGTTGCTCCAGATCGGCAGGCAGCTCCGTATCGCCTTCCCACAACTGTTCCACCCATGATGCGAGTCGCCATCGTTCTTTCCAGGGGATGCCGGAAAACCTCAGGAGATTCACCCAAGTGTGAAGGGGGGCGGGGAAGGAGGTGCGTGGATAATGAACGAGGGAGCCGTCGGGGAGACGAAATTCTAGTGGGATGGCAATGACCTTCGGCTGTAGTGGACTGGAATGCAGCGAGTGCAGCAACGCGTGTGTTTCGTGATGGCAGCCGAGGATGGTGAAGGGCTCAGGGTCATCGAAGGAGAATTCGCTTATGCCGGAGCCTTCAAGCAATTGGCGCCGTTCGATAATGGTGACGCGATAGCCTTGACGGGTGAGGCGGTAGGCGGTGGTGAGACCGGCCGGGCCTCCTCCGAGAATCGCGACGGACTGGGTGTTGGTGGATGTCACGAGGACCTGGAGCGGAACCACACTCCGGCGGCCACGGCCAGCCGATGACTCGCTGCGAGTCTGGCACGAGGGCCGAATATCTGATGCCTGGGTTCCTCAATCTTTTTCAGAATTCTGAAATACACGGCGCGCATGATTTCAGAGACCGTCAGGGCCTTCCGATCGCGTCCCGACAAGGCTTCGAACGCCACCTGTGCTTTTGCGTAGTATTCATGGGCTCTCGTTGTTTCGAAATGAACCAGTGCACGGATGGCGTCGCTTTCTTGCCGCTGGAGAATAATCTGATCGGTGCAGCCAAACCTGTCGAGATCTTCCTGCGGGAGATAGATGCGACCTTGGGCTGCGTCGGTTCCGACATCTCGTAGAATGTTTGTGAGTTGAAATGCCATGCCGAGATCGACGGCATAGTCTTGTGCCCTGGCCGATGTGGTACCGAAGATATGGAGGCAGATTAGTCCCACGACCGACGCCACACGATAGCAGTAGAGAGAGAGGTCATGAAATGAGGCATACCGTGACGCGGTGAGATCCATTTCGACCCCATTGATCAGTTCGTCGAAATAGGCCTGCGGGATCGCGAGTTGCCTTACATGCTCAGCCAAGCTAATGGTCACCGGAAAGGTCGGTGTGCCGCGATAGGCCGCTTCGAGTTCGGTCCGCCACCGTCGCAGTTCCTCTTGAGGGTTGCTTCCTGGCGGCGGCTCATCGACTGCATTGTCGACTTCCTTGCAGAACGCATAGACCGTGTACATCGCGGCGCGGCGCTTTCTTGGAAGGAAGAGGAATGAATAATAGAAATTACTCCCGCTCTTCTTGGTGAGAGCCATGCAGTATGCTTGCGCGTCGGTGACGGAGAGAGTCATGGCTGTTGGTGAATCGGCAGTAGTCCAAGGCGACAGGCTTTGGACTCGTGAATGTGGTTGTGATCTGAAGGGTGCAGAATGGCCGCCAAGATTTCGATGCCGTCGATGAGGCGAGGGCCTGGCCGACTGAAATAGGAAGAGGCGTCGACGAGATACGTGTGTTCTGCCAACACAGGAGACAGCCGCCATTGACCCGGCTGCTGTACCAGTCGGAGCAGTTCCGTGTGCGTCTGTTCAATGGAAAAACCACAGGGCATCACGACGAGAAGATCAGGGGCTGTGGCCAGGACTTCGTCCCATGTCACGATCCGCGAGGGGCTACCAGGTTGTGCAAGGACATCCTGGCCGCCGGCAAGTTGGACCATTTCAGGAACCCAATGGCCTGCGATGTACAGGGGGGAGAGCCATTCGATACAGACCACACGAGGGCGATGAGAGAGGCGCTGGGTGCGATTTCTGATGGCGTCCAGTCGATCCCGTAATTGCGTAGCGAGACGGTGGCCCTCCGCCGACCGACCGGTAGCGTCACCGATCAGCACGACATCGTCGATCATGTCATGGACCGTCGTGGGGTTCAACGTGAGCAGGGTCGGCTGCTGCGGCATAGCGCGTAGGACGTCGTGTAATTGATCCGGCGTGACAGCGCACACATGACAGAGGTCTTGGGAGATGACCAGATCTGGTTGCGCTTGCCGCACCAGATGGCCGTTCAGCCGATAGAGTCGCTGTCCGGAAGCCACAACCTGGCGAACCTTTCCGTCAATGTCGGCACTAGACAGCCCATGAGCGTGAATCATTGGCTCAACCATGACGGGCACGTTCTTGACCGACGGCGGGTAGTCACACTCGTGGCTAATTCCCACTAGCTCGTCGCTCAGGCCAAGTAAGGCAATCACTTCGGTCGCACTCGGAAGCAGGGAGCAGATTTTCATATCATTCAGCTCTTAGGTGTCAGGCCAAAGGCGCGTGCGGAGCTCGCTGAGATGAACCTGTGCAAGACTCTGGGCGACGATATGGGCTTCATGTAAATCGAGGATCGTGTGAGTGTTCGCGATGGCGAGGACCTTCATATCGGCGGTTTTGGCGCCGCGGATACCCGGGATGGAGTCCTCAATCACCAAGCAGGATCCTGCGGTGATCACCTGTTCAGGGCGTTGGCGATTCAACGCGGCAAGGGCATGGAGAAAGGGTTGCGGATCGGGCTTTCCTCTGGTTACATCTTCTGCGCTGGTGATGTGAAGAAATGCTTTTCGGAGGCCCGCCTGTTCGAGGATCACCTCGATTTCATGGCGGAGGGCGCCGGAGGCGATGGCCAAGGGATAGGTCGCGGCGACTTCGCGCACGAACTCGCGCACTCCTGGAAAAATGACCAGATGATTCTTCACCGACTCCAAATACGCACGGGCTTTTCGATGCATCAGCTGTGAGAGCGCGGCTGGGTCAGTGGGCCGCTGGTACGCGGTAAGTGCGGCGATAAAGCAGCCTCGATCGTCGTATCCCAAATAGTTGGCATAATAGTCGGGTTCAGTCAGGCTGATGTCGATTTCAGCCAGCGTCTGACGAAAGCCGGCGAAATGGAGAGGCTCGGTGTCTGCGATGATCCCATCGAAGTCAAAGATAATCGCTGAGAGTCCGGCCATCGAATTGTCTCGATACTGTAGGTGTAGCTACGGGAGACATCAGCGGTGGATTATAGCACAGGGGGATCGCCTGAATAGGCGAGAATGTGATCGTTTGGCAGGCCGCGTGAGAGAAAATGTGAGGATTAGAACTTCAAACGAAGCCGTTGTTCCGATACCCAGCCTAAGGCACCTTCATCGGTGCGTACCAAATACATCCAGCCACCGGACTGTAAATCACCGTCCATGATGGTCAGTGAGATTCCTGGAGGGATAGTGAGAACAGGGTTGCTGCTCGATGAGTCCGCGAACAACGGGATGTTTCCTCCGGGAATCGTGTCGTCTCCCGTGACGGTCACTTTCTGTCCTTCACTGAACATCGGGCCGGAAGAAGGTGCAACTGGTGCAGCGGCGCTTACCGTTGCTTGGGGTGATGCCACGACTGTTGGGGGCACAGGGGGAACGTCAGCGGTGGGAGCGGTTGCTGAAACCACGGGTGCCGGGGTTGACGGCGTCGGTTTCACGTCCATTGGTGGGGGGGTGGGGGTGCTCTCGCTCAAATAGGGGCTCAGCATTCCTGTCAGCATTTCCGGCTCCATCGAGACATAGGTAATGCCACCGATAAGAATCAGGAGAAGCACCCAGAGAATCGGGCTCCCCCCACTGGATTTCTTGTGAGGGTTCACAGGGCCTCGTGTTTTCGTGGCGATCGTTTGATCGAGTTCCTCTTCCGTGAATTCCAAATCCGGTTCTGGTTGGTGGTCAAAGAGGAGCGTCCAGTTATCAATCCGCCAGACTGTTGCCAGGTTTCCAACGAGCGCCGCCATCACGTACCTCCCTGCTGAGCGATTCAATCCTACATAGACTACTCTGAAAATACCTATCACCATCGCCACGTGCTGTCAATTTAGTTGAAGAATTCCGTGCATGAGTCGCGATGCGTAACAGGGATGGGCGGGACTAGAGGAAATGATCTGCGGATTCTGACCGCCAGTTCGAAAGACGGTGAGGCCTTTGCAACCGAGTCGGTATGCGAGCAGAAAGGCGACGGATACGTGAGCTTAG
>JBDTPK010000081.1:0-9358 GCA_039932735.1 Nitrospirota bacterium | reverse complement strand
GGCCGTCGAACGAGGCCCTTCTCAGGGCGCGCGTTCCGGGAGCACAGGGCCAACATGGGTGTCATTCCATCCCCTTCATCGTGCGCGTTCTGCGAGCAAGAAGGGGACCTGGCTAGTCCCTGCCCGGCTGGCGGATTTTTTCAGCATCCTGCCAGAGGCGGATCTATGACAAGAACACAATGGCTGATCCTGGGAGCCGTCCTGCTCGGGCTCGCGGAGGGACTGTACATCCTGTTTTTCTGCCCGACGGACTGCCACTGATCTTCGAGTGATTACTGCAACGATGAAACCGGCAGTTTTGCCATAATTGCTGGGACAGCGTTGATGAAGAAACGAAGTACCTCGGGCTTCGGCCGTCCAGAAGGTGGCGATACCCGCTCGGCCCTTCGTTCATAATGAGAAGGTAAAAGTGAAATGCTACCCGGGGAGACGGCAATGCAGGAAACGGCAGTACGACTCACGCGGGGTGGCCTCTCCCTTGAAGGAGTCCTCGGCCTTCCAGCGCAGGCGCTCGGAATGGTGGTCTTCGCCCATGGGAACGGCAGCGGGCGATTCAGTCCTCGCAATAAGGTCGTCGCCCGCCATCTCCAACAAGGAAGGGTGGCTACGCTCCTGATCGATCTACTAACCCTCGATGAAGCTGAGGACCGCCGCAAGGTCTTCGACATCGACCTGCTGGCAGACCGGGTTCTATGGGCCAAAGCCTGGCTCGAGCAGGATACCAGAACCACAGGTCTGGGCATCGGCTATTTCGGCGCCAGTACCGGCGCCGGCGCGACCCTGCAGGCGGTATCCCGCGATCCCTCGTCGATTCGGGCTGTCGTGTCGCGAGGCGGCAGACCGGATCTGGCCGAGGCTTATCTCGAGTCGGTAACCGCGCCGACGCTGCTGATAGTCGGAGAAGACGACGAGCCCGTGATCGAGATGAATCGAGCAGCCTACCGAATGCTTTCCTGCCCTAAACGTCTGGTGATCGTGCCAGGTGCGACTCATCTCTTCGAAGAACCCGGCACACTTGAACAGGTCGCAGAGCATGCACTCATCTGGTTTCAGCAACACTTTCATCCTGCCTCTCACAATGGCACAGGTGCACAAACAAAGGAGTGCCTTCAATGAACACCATACTCGCGGTCGACGGGTCGGATAATGCCTATGAAGCAGTTCACATCATGAAATATCTAGCACGGGCAGAGCGCCTCATGTTGCTTCATGCGCTGGATGTCCCCAGGCCTGCGCTCCCCGAGATGATACCGGAAGCAGCGGAGGGGCTGTATCAGACGCTTGAGCAGAGCATGAAGGAAGACGGCGAGCGACTGCTCAATCGGGTTGGGTCCCTCCTTCCGCTGCACACAGGCCTCACGACGAAACACCTTAAAATCGGGTCTCCCGCGGAAACGATCCTGTCGATGGCTGATGAGCAGAAAGCCGATCTCATCGTCATGGGAGCGCGGGGGCTTGGGCCTGTAAAAGAACGGCTGCTCGGGAGCGTGTCACACCGCATCCTCACCCTGGCCCCTTGCGCCACGTTAATCGTGAACGGCCCGGTCAAGGCCATGAAACAGATCCTACTACCGCTCGAAGGTTCATCCGACGCGGAAGCCGCAGTTCGTTTTCTGCAACTGAAACCGTTTCATGAAGCAGTTGAGTTGACGCTGATGACGGTCTTGCCTTGGACAGAGCCCCCATGGCCGAGCAGCGCCGCAGAGGCCGCGGCGGCAGCCGCCACCGAGATGCTGGAGAAACAAGCCGAATACATCGAGGCGGTGGCAGAACGCCTGTGCGCCACGGGCTATCAGGCGCACGGAGTCGCCTTGCTCGGTACACCTGCTACCATGATCTTGCAACAAGCGACCACCCTACGATCGGATCTGATTCTGATGGGCACAAGGGGCCGGCGGGGAATCACCCGCCTCGTGCTCGGCAGCGTGTCTCATGCGGTGTTGCACAAGGCGCCATGTCCGGTGCTGGCGTTTCACTGAGGAGCCCGGCGGGAAAAGCGAGACGCGAGGGTTGATCTGGTTCATCTGGTCTGTCTGTTTCAACCACATAAATGAGACAAACCGAACAAACCGGAGTAACCAGTCGGTTCCCGCCCGCCTCGCCGTTCTCGCCCGTCACGCATCCCTCGCGTCTCGACAGCACCATAGCGCCGTGTCTTCCAGCCACTGGTGCAAGATGCGACAGTGGGAAGGCAAGCTTGCGACGTGTGTCTCCAGGATAGAGACTGGCCCGTACCGCACACACTCTAATCCGACGGCAGGTGCATGAGATGTTTCATGTCTCTTTCAAAAACCATTATGCACACAATTCGTGAGGGGCCTTCCGCTCGGACCTATGAGAAGGTTCGCCGCGTCTTCAGCGGCTTGGTGCGCGCCATTTATCGAATCGAGGTGATCGGCGCCGATCGCCTACCCGTCACCGGACCTGTGGTCGTCGCGCCGAATCATGACTCGGTGCTCGACCCGATCGTCCTCGGGGCGGCAGTCCAGCGGGAACTGTGTTTTGTCGCGAAGGCGGAACTCTGGAGATCCCGGCTGCTCGCGTGGATGCTCGACGGGCTTGGCGCGATCCCGATTGAGCGTAGCCGCAGTGACTACCTCGCTGCGGCGCGGGTGCTGCAGGCGCTCACGGCAGGACAGGCGGTCGTGATCTTCCCGCAGGGCACCGTCCGCAGCGACCGTGCGTGGAAGCGGGGTGCCGCGCATGCAGCGCTCATGACCGGCGCGCCGCTAGTGCCGGTCCGCCTCGTCGGTACGGCACAGGCCCTCTCGAGGGGCAGAATCGGCTTCCCGCGGTTACGCGTTATCATCGGAGAGCCGATCGAAGTCGCGAGAGACGCGGAAGAACCGGCCGCGGCGACGGAGCTGACCGAGCGGTTACGCCTTGCCGTCGCAGCGCTGGCCTAGCCCGACGCTCATCGATATGTAGCGATTTCGATGAGGGTGGGCTCCATACGTTCCTGCAGGAAATCCACAATCCGATTCTCGGCCCAGTAGGGATCTTCACCGTTGCGCGTCCATTGAAAGAATCCGCAATGGCCTCCGTGGCGAGGCGCGATCACCCGGATCATCGGATGGCGCAGAATCAGCGGCACCGTAAACATGGAGTAAGGAATGAAGGGATCATCTTGTGCCGTGAGGATGAGGGTGGGAACGGCGATGGTATCGAGCACACGGCATGCGCCTGAGCGATCGTAGTAGTCGGCGCCACTGGCGTAGCCTCCGTCCGAGGCTGTGTAGCGATCGTCGAATTCCCTGAGGCTGCGAATGCGGTCGAGTCCTGCGAGATCCCATTTGCCGGGAAAGAGCACCGCTTTCCGTCGCATACGACTTTTGATCTGGGTCAAGAAATGAAGGTGATAGACCCAGTTGCGAGGTGCTTCCAAGGCTATGGCGCATTGCGTCGGATCGATGGTCGGGCAGACCGCGATCGCGCCGGCCAACGCGGCTTCGGACGAGCCGGCTTCTCCGGCTGCTTTCAGAACGAGATTCCCTCCCAACGAATAGCCGACAAGCCAGATGCGAGTGAGTCCATCCACGCGCGCCAACTCATGAACGATGGCTCGGTAGTCCTGACTCAAGCCGCTGTTGTAGAGCGTCGGCGTCAGGTGCTCGGTCCCGCCACAGGTCCGTTGGTTCATCCTGATGACATTAAATCCCGCACGATAGGCTTTCGTGGCGATGCCGCGCATATAGTGAGACTCGCTGGAGCCTTCAAGTCCGTGCACGAGTACCACGGTCTGGCATGCGGTGCGGTGTGGCTGCCAGTGGCAAAAGCCGAGCAATTGGGTGTGAGACTCGGTGGTGAAGAGCCGCGACTCGGTCGGGACTCCGGCAAGCAGCGCCCGGCGAGGCCAGCGGCCTGGGAGCACTGTCATGAAATGTGGGTTGCGGAGCCAGGCTGCCGGTGTAAAATGCTGCTGGTTAAATGACATAGAGGTCATCGTAACGTAAAGTTTTGTTGGATGGTATGTATTCGCAGAATAAATTCACGAGGCCCTTCGATTCAACAGAGGTAAGACACTTAGCTCCTAGAGTGTACTGAGCAGGACGAGAAAGGAATTTCACAATGAGTACGAGAGATTCCGCAGGTGGTTCTAATACATCGGCAGCGTATCTCATGAGGTGTTACACAAGATGTCATGCCCGGGGCTGGCGGGGCGGGCGAGACCGGGAAACACCTTGCAGGATGCTCAAAAAGACCGTTCAGCAAGGCCACAGCCGATGAAAGCACCGGAGGCGTAGCCTCTGGGCTACGGTGAGGATGCTTTCAAGGCGAGAACGACGCTGGCGGACTTTTTCAGCATGCTGCTATAGAAATTTCGCTTTGATCAGGTCCACGATCCGGCGGGCCGCGTCGCCTGAGGGAGTGGTGGTGCTGTCGATTCGGAGGTCCGGATTGGTCGGCGCTTCGTAGGGAGATTGGAGTCCCGGAACCGTGAGGGAATCGCCCCGCTGGCCCTTTCGATAGGTGCCTTTCTTATCCCGCTCCATACAGGTCGCGAGGGGACATTCCACGGAGACCTCGATGAACCGGGGGATGACAGACCTCGCAAAGTCCCGATAGACCAGGCGGCTCGCTGTCGCATCGAAGACCACGGTCACACCATGGGCCACGAGTTTCTGTCCGGTAAATGCCAAGGCGCGATAGAAGAGATCCCGCTCCGCTTCTGAATAGGTCGGCGTCGGTGTGATAATCCGACGGACCTCATCGGACTCCAACACCTCGACTCTCAATCCGAGCCCTTCGAGCTGCGGCTTCAGGGCAGAGACAATCGTACTCTTGCCCGAGGCCGGCAGGCCGGTGATCCACATGGCGAAGGCCACACCGTGATGGGTCATGGGTGATCGGAAATAGAGGGCGCTTTCATCGTATTCACTCATCACCGATCACAGATCACCCACCGCCTTCACTCCCGGCAATACTCGTTCACCCGAGCCGGGTTGAATTGCGACTCATCCAGCACATGTTCGATAAATTGGAAGATGGTCCGGCGCACCGTGACCGGCAGTGTGGGATACCACACAGGACTCGCCAAGACCAGCCCTCGAAACGCAAAGAACGGGGCCGCTGCCCCCGTCACGTCGTTATCCCCGCTCGCTTCCATGTAGGTCTCCCAGAACAACCGGAAGAGGACTTCGAGAGGACCGCGTAAATCGCCCCAGCGACAAAGCGAAAAAAAGAGGTAGTTGATCGTCATTGAAGTCACATCGTCCGCGGGTTCCCCCCACTCTCCTCGTGACCGGTCGAGCACTGAAAAATCTGTTCCTTTCCGGAACAAGACATTCCAGGGATGAAAATCACCATGGATTTGCGACAGACGATGGCCCTCCCCGTGCAAACGCCAGCGCCACCGGTTGCAGGCCTCTTCAACCCCGCGCAAGAGATTTGCCGTGATGAACTCGAAGCGGTCCGGGTAACTGTCGGTCAGCCCCATAATGCATTCGCCGTGGCCGATCAACTCTCGAAGCCGACGCCGATAGAGGGCGGGATCGCGCAACTTTCTGGCATGGATCTGCGCAAGGTAGCGTGCCATGGCCATCGTCCGCCCTCGATCCTGCTTCCGAAGCCTTCCGCCTTTCGCCAATCGCTCCAGATCGGTATGATAGCTGGCTCCCTCTGCCCACTGGGTCAGGACAAAAAATTCACGCGCCTCGGCCACCGAGATCAGCTGCCGATCGTCGGTAAAGGCCCCAACGTCGAGCGCCTGTACATGACGCGGCAGCCGGCCATAGGAGTCATAGTCCCAGAGGATCGCCTGAGCCCGATCCGCAGGGTGTTCATGGCCGAAAGGGCCCGGCTTCATGGTCCCCAGCACCGCCGACTGAACCTTCTGCCCGACCTGAAAAGTCAACTTGATCGGCGTGCCATAGCCATACTGTTTGTAGGTGCCCTTCGAACTTTCTTTTCCGATAACCCCATAGGTCAGCAAGGTCGCCATGGGACCGAACCGACCGCGAAGGTATCGTTCCAGAGACTCTTTCTTGAGCGTGGGCATCGCGATGAAGACAGGCAATTCATGTTCCACCACATAAGAATCAGGCTCAGGACACACGGCGGAGCCCAACAGAAGATCTATTCAACCATTCGCCTCAACGCGAACTGGCGCATTGAGCGTCACTGCCTAGAGCTCCACTGGGGAAAAATGCGCCACTTCGCATCCAGACGCGCAGCAAGAGGCCAGGGGGGAGAGAAAATTCTCAAGCCCATAGCCACTTGTCTGATGCCTCTCGCCTTCGGAATGTGCGGCACATCGCTTGCTGATATCAACCAGCAGCAGGGTGAGATCAATGCCAAAGGAGGCCGTATGGAACTGGCAATTGAAAGTCGAAGCGTCGAGATGACGCCCCGCTGGAAAAGCGAGATCGAAACTCGCATGGCTGACCTCCAGGAGAGGTATCAAGATCTGATTCATGGACGAGTCACCCTTACGAAAAATCTCCACCACAAAAAGTTGGCCAACGTCGCCGAGGCGCTCATCGTCGTCACGCTCCCTGGCCGCCAGACCAAGACGGCCCGCAAGGAAGACAAGACGTTCGAGGAGGCCATCAGAACCGCCTTCGACGCCATGGCTATCGAGCTCCGCAAGCACCGCGAGAAGCGTGGCCGCACCGGGGTGCGCACGGCTCCGATCCCGCCAGTGCAAGGCGTGATCTGTAGACTTTTCCCACTAGAAGGATACGGCTTCATCCTGAAAGAAGGCGGCGGCGAGGTGTACTTTCACAAACATGTGCTACAGGGTCTCACATTCGATGAATTGAGTGACGGCACTGATGTCGCTTTCAACGTTGAAGAGGGCGAGAAAGGTCCTCAGGCGACGACGGTCCATCGCCCATCCTCCATCGCCCCATAACAGGATGCTGAAAACATTCGCCAGTCTGTCTTGTTCATTTGGTCTGTTTAGCAGGCTGCGGAAAAACTCAGTTGACGCTCAAATCCCGTTGTGTTCTTACGCGTAGCGTTGACACATGAACAACTCACAGGATGCTCAAAAAGGCCGGCCTTCTCACCCGCCCAACCCTGGCGCGCCGAGACGCAACCGGTCCCAAGCAAGGCCGCAGCGACCGAAGAGGCGAGGCGTACGCTCCGGTACGTTGAGCCTCTGAGCGATGCGAGCACGCCGCTGGCGGACTTTTTCAGTATCCTGTGAGTCTGTCTCGATTATTTGGTTGAACCAGTTCGACCAGTAGACCAGACAGACCGGGCTGGTGTCACACGCGCGGATCGAAACTGTCGCGTGCCAACATCGTTTTTCCGCAGCCGACTAGGAGGTACTTCATGCCCATGTACGACTACACGTGTCAGGATTGCGGGAAGGAATCGCTGATGGTCTTGACGTTGAAGGAACATGAATCCACCACAGTGACATGCCCGAAATGCGGCAGCACCAAGATGCAGCAATTGTATTCGCCGTTTGTGGCCCACACAACCAAGAAAAGCTGACAGCATGCTGGAAGATCGGATCTTGTGGTCGATGGCAAGGGTATATTTCAATACCGCCCTCCCCCATGGGTTGTCCGCAGCTGGATACGAGGCGTGATGCGTATTTTCTCCCGGAGCATGACAGCCACGTTGACCATGGGACTCACCGGTCTTCTGTTCGCTCCTCTCCTCCACGCGCAAGAGTATCCCGCCGATGCCGCGCGCGGCAAAGGCGTGTATGAGCGTCATTGCCAAGCCTGCCATGGTGTCGGAGGTTGGGGAGATGGACCGGACGCCCAGGCCCTCAAGATGGCGCCGACCAATTTCCACCGTTTCTCCTCTTTTCTGAAATCCGACGAAGAACTGTTGAGGACCATTGAATTCGGGGTCGTCTTCAGCCCCATGCATTCATGGCGAGGCCAACTGACGGACGGAGAGATGCAGGATGTGGTGGCTTACATTCGCCTGTTATCCCAGCAGGGGCGTTGAAGCGGTCGGATCGCACAGGGTAAACAAATGATTTTGGAGAAAATCAACATGACGCAATACACGGTCCTCAGCGCGATCCTGGCATCGCTCGTTCTCGCCCTGCCGGCCATCACCCATGCAGCAGAGCCAAGTCAGGCAATCAGTCACTCCCCTCGCTGTGAGAGCCCGTACAAAAAAAAAGCCGTTCCGCCCAAGCAGCTGCAGGCGATCGTGGAATCGCATGGACAGTGGCTCGAACACCGTGAGAATCCTGAGTTTCATCGCGCGGATCTGTGCCAGGCGGACTTGCGCCACGCGAAACTCGCCGGGGCCGACCTGGAACGGGCGCAATTGGAAGGGGCAGTCCTCCGCCAGACGAATCTGTCTCAAAGTAATCTCTCACACACGAGTCTCGCAGGAGGCGATCTCACGAAAGCCCTGTTGGAAGATAGCAACCTGACGGGAGCCGATCTCCGTCATGCCCGATTGTCGAACGCCAATTTGTTTCATGCGATCGGCGATGAAGCCGCGCTCTACAACGCCGTCCTGACGGGGGCGCAACTGCGCGAATCCACCTTCGAGCGGGCCCACTTTGAGGGAGCGGACCTCGCATCGGCTGATCTGACGAACGCCTCCTTCGTCGATGCCTACTTCTACGGCGCCGACCTCGCCCGGGCCACCTTGGCAGGAGCAGACCTGATGGGGGCCGACCTTCGCCGCACAGTCTTGACCAAAGCCAACGTGCACCACGCAAATCTGCAAGGCGCCCTGCTCGATGGGGCTCAACTGCAAGGCGCTCGTTTGGTCGAAGCGGATATGGAAGGCGCCTATCTGGACGACGCCAATCTGAGCAGCGCCAGCCTGCAGGACGCGCTGCTCCGGGGAGCCGATCTCCGCTTTACGAATCTGCAATCAGCGAGCTTTCAGCGGGCCGATCTGGAGGGGGTCAACTTCGAGGGAGCGCGTCTTGTGAAGACCAATCTGCAGTCCACCAACCTCCGCATGGCGATTCTTTACCACGTGAACCTCGACCAAGCGGATTTCCTGGATGCACGGCTGCCTCACGCGGTGCTGATCGGTGCACGAGGAACAGGCACGATCTTCACCAAAGCCGACCTCACCGGTATCTATGCGCCGAAGGTCTCGCTCCAGGGCGCGCAATTCAATGAAGCGATCTTGGAATCAGCCAATCTCGTCGCAGCCGACCTGAGAGGCTCCAATTTCAGCCATGCCACCATCACGGAGGCCAACCTCCAAGAAGCAAACCTCCAAGGCGCCACGTTCTCCAGCGCCGATCTCACAGGCACGCGACTCGACGTGGCCGATCTCCACCGGGCAATCTTGCATGGAGCCGACCTGTCCTTGGTCTCAGGCTTGACGCAAGCCCAGCTCGATACGGCCTGTATCGACGAGCAGACGAAACTGCCGACTGATCTCAATCGCCCGGCACCGTGCGTGGCCGCCAAGA
>JBDTPK010000080.1:0-9367 GCA_039932735.1 Nitrospirota bacterium | reverse complement strand
ATGAGTTCGTCCGGCTTTCCGCTATGTGGGATCGTGCGAACAGCAAGCTTATGCACCTTAATGCCTTCTGGTCCAACCGCGCTGAGCACTGCATCTCCGAGGCCGCCGTGCGCATAATGATCTTCAACAGTGAGGAGACGCCCCTGCGTGGCCCTGGCGCTGTCCAGCAACGTGATGCGATCGATGGGAACGATGCTATAGAGATCGATGATCCGCACGGAGATACCTGCAGCTTTCAATAGGTCATACGCCTTCAGGGCTTCGAAGAGCGTGACGCCGGCGGCGACGATCGTAAGGGCATCAGCCGCGCTTTGGCGAATGACTTTCGATCCGCCGATAGGGAATGTTTCGTCATGGCCGTAGAGAACCGGACACTTTGGACGACCGGCCCGAATGTACACCATCCCTTTGTGCGTAGCAGCCGTTTCGACGAGCCGATACGTGCAGGTCGCATCGGACGGATACAGCACAGTCACACCCGGTTGCGCAGCCATCATCGCAATATCTTCTAAGCCCATTTGCGAGGGACCGTCTTCTCCAATGCTCACACCGACATGTGTGCCGACGAGCTTGATGTTCGAACCGCTGATCGCGGCCATGCGGATGAAATCGTAGGCCCTGGCAAGGAAACAGGCAAATGTCGCCACGAACGGGACTTTCCCGCAAGCCGCGAGGCCGGCTGCTGCGCCGACCATATTTTGCTCGGCGATGAAATTTTCGAAAAATCGGTTGGGAAATTTCTTACCGAACTTGTCCGTGTAGGTCGAATTCTTGACGTCCGCATCGAGCCCCACAACCAGTGGATTCGCTGCGCCAAGAGCTTCCAGGGCAACGCCGAACGCTTCGCGCGTCGCAGCAGCCTCGCCTACTTTGTAGGGCGAAGGCGGGAGAGGCTTGATAGCCGAGGGCGCCTGAGCGGGCGTCGATGGTTTCCTCAATGATATGGATGTGTGACTCGGCTTCAACTGCTTGGTTAGCTCATCAATTGCCTTCTGAGTGTCCTCGCCTTTGGCGACCGGCTTCCCATGCCAGCCAGGATGGTTCTCCATAAAGGAGAGGCCCTTGCCCTTGAACGTCTTGGCAAGAAGAACTGTCGGTTTGCCTTTGGTGTCGGCGGCGGTATCGAAGGCCGCGAGCAGCGCTGAAAGATCGTGCCCGTCAACCACCAACGCCTGCCAACCAAAGCCGGCCCACCGGGAGCGATAGCCCTCCATGTCATGTTGCAGCATAGTCGGATCGCTTTGACCGAGTCGATTGACATCGACAATGGCACAGAGATTATCCAATCCATGATGGCGAGCAACCTCGACGGCTTCCCACACGGATCCCTCGACGGATTCTCCATCGCCCATCAACACATAGGTGCGGTGATCGAGCGTATCGACATATTTCGCATTGAGGGCGATACCGATGCCGACAGGCAGTCCTTGCCCCAATGAACCCGTTGCCATATCGACAAACGATAGGCGCGGAGTCGGGTGGCCTTCAAGATCGGAAGCCAGCGTTCGAAGCTTGAGCAGTTCGCTCTTGGGAAAGAGACCGGCTTCAGCCCAAGCCGCATAGAGCAGCGGGGCAGCATGGCCTTTTGACAGTATGAACCGATCGCTATTGTGGGCTTTCGGATTCGTCGGATCATAGCGCATGACGGAGAAGAACAGGGCCGCAACTATATCCGCGGCGGAACAACAACTGGATGGATGTCCGCTCCCGGCTTCACTCGTTGCGCGAACGCTCTCGATCCGAAGCTGTGTGGCCTTGTTCTGCAGTTCTGTAAGCAATTCAGGCGAGACGGTTGAACGAGCCATCAACACTCCTTTCGGGATTGGATGCCAAGGATGCTACCTGACGCTTCTCGTCTTCCATATCGGCAGCAACGTAGCGGAACTTCAAGCTAACAAAATGACATGAGGGAGTCAATAAACCTCACCGAGCGGTCCGCTCTTTGCGTGGCGTCGCCGTGCGCGGTCACATGGGCCGATGACGCCGCGCCTAGCAGGCTGCGGAAACACTCAGTTTACGCTCATATGCTTATTACTTTGACTCCGGTTAGCTCTTTTCCTTAACCGTCACAATGCCTCAGTGGGCGCCTTTCAAGCCTTTGTGGGAATCTCGGCAAAGAAAAGCCCCATTTCCCTCACAGAATTGATGTAACCGAAGTCAAAGTAATAAGCACATACGCTCAAATCCCGCTGTGGTCTTACGCGTGGCGTTGACACATGAATAACTCGCAGGAGGCTTAAAAGGCCGTCCGGCAAGGCCGCAGCGAGCGAAGAGACGAGGCGTACGCTTCGGTACGTTGAGCCTCTGAGCGATGCGAGAACGCCGCTGGCGGACTTTTTCATCATCCTGCTGGGGCATGCATGCGCGTACAGGCGAGGATCGCGCCTCGCACAAGGCCAGGCTCTGGCCCTTATCCCTCGCGACATTCATTGTTCCTTGAGCGGACAAGTAATCGACGGCCATCTCGATCCGGCTGTGTACCGCTCCACGCCCCTACCCCCATGACGCGATCAGAAGAGGGGACTCCTGCGAAGTATCGACCTGGGGACCGCTTCGACATTGTTTGGCGAACAGAGCGACCGTCTGTTGCAAAGGAGCACCTGTGACACGGTAGGATAGGCCACAAGGAAGAGGCGTAGGTGCTCATACCGGCCTGAGCCTGGCTGAGACCCGCGGCATACAAGAAGAGTATTGAGCTGAATTCTTCTTCTAGAACAATAGGATAGCTTGACATGTCGCCAGTCTTCACGCAGACTCCCGTTCATGCAGGATCAGACGGAGCAGACCCTTCTTGCCAGACTCGCTGAACGTGCTGGCATCGCGACCGACTATTACGATATCGCAGGCACTCCGCACTTCACCTCAGATGACACCCGGCGCGCCATTTTGTCTGCCATGGGCTTTGCCGTTGATTCGGCCGCGTCGCTGACACAGGCGTTGCAAGAATGGGATGAGGCGCCGTGGGAACGCCCTTGCGACCCAGTGCAGATTCTGCGTGACGATGAAAGAGAACCGTCTGTGTGCTGTTACCTGGCGCTCGAAGACGGCAAAGAAGGGTCCATCGCTGTGGAGTGGCAAATCCGCGATGACGCGAACGGCGTGGTGCAAGAGGGGCATGCAGGGCCTGGGCTCTCCGCCATGGAGGTTCGATTTCTCAAGAATCAACGGCGAGTGCGTGTCGAGATACCGGTTCCGCGCGGTCTCTCACTCGGATACTACACATTGACGGTACGGGCCGAAGGCTTGGTTGGAGGCGTCGAGGGAACAATGCGTGTCATCGTCGCGCCACGCCAGTGCTATGTCCCACCGTCGCTTGAGGCAAATCAACGTCTGTGGGGACTGGCCCTACAGATCTATTCACTGTCCTCGGATCGTAATTGGGGGTGCGGAGACTTCACTGATCTCGCCCGGATTGTGGAATGGGCCGGGAAGGAGCTCGGTGCCGGGGTCATCGGGCTTAACCCGCTGCATGCACTGCGGAACACCACGCCCTATCACATCAGCCCCTATGCGCCGTACAGTCGACTATATCTCAATGAACTCTATATCGATCTCGAACGGATGCCGGAGTTTTCAGGGTCAGAGGAGGCGCAGCAACAGTTCCATGCCCACGAGTTTCAAGCCAAGCTCCAGGCGCTACGAGAAAACCGACAGGTGGACTACGACGCCATTGGGACCGCCAAGCGCACCATGCTCGATTTGGCCTATGGCAAATTCCTCTCAGAGGGCTACAACGGAGAGGAGCCCCATCTCCAACCGAACACGGAACGCGCATGGCGCCTAGAACGGTTTATCCAGTCTGAGGGCACGCCGCTCGAGCTGTATGCCACCTTCCAGGTGTTGGAGGAAGAGCGCCGACTGATTCAATCCACGTCAACCACCTGGTATGATTGGCCCACACATTATCTGACGCCAGGCCAACCGGTTCGGGAATATGCCACCCAACACCGGAGGCGCGTTCGCTTCTTCCAATACATTCAGTGGGTGGCGAGCGAACAACTGAACGACATCCAACGGACGGCCGAGCAGCTGGCGATGCCGATTGGGCTGTATCATGATATGGCGCTCGGGGTCGATCGGAACGGGGCCGAAGCCTGGATCTATCAATCGGTGTTGGCGCTCGAAGCCGAGTGCGGCGCCCCGCCGGACTCGTTTGCGCCAGAGGGACAGAACTGGGGCTTGCCCCCGATCAACCCTCACGCGCTGCGCGCCAGCAGCTATGAGTTGATGATCCAGCTGCTGCGCAACAATTTTCGATCCGGAGGGGCCATCCGATTGGACCATGTGATGGCGTTCTGCCGTCTCTTTTGGATTCCGCGCGGGAGGCCTGCATCCGAGGGCACATATGTGCAGTACCCCTTTGAAGACTTGTTGGCGATCGTAGCATTAGAGAGCGTTCGATCAAAAACCCTCGTCATCGGCGAAGACCTCGGCACGGTGCCCGATTGGGTCAGAGACCAGTTGGCGAAGGCGAGAGTGCTGTCGTATCGTGTGTTCTACTTCGAACGCGGTGGGAACGGCGCATGGAAATCGCCTGGCGACTATCCCGTGCAATCATTGGCTGTCGTCACGACCCACGACTTGCCGACCCTGGCTGGATTTTGGTCCGGCGAGGACTTGCGCGTACGGGAGGGATTGGGCGCCTTTACAAATGACCCAGGAAGACGTCAGGCCTGGGAGGAACGACAGCGCGACAAGGGAGGCATCCTCAGCGCCCTCAAGCGGGAGGGCCTCCTACCGAGTGGCGTGACTGATGACCTGGCCATCACGCCCACCATGACGACCGAGCTCTGCCACGCGATTCACCTCTATCTGGCTCGCACGCCATCCTCGATCGTGTTGGCCAATCTCGAAGACGGCTTGGGCGAACTGTCGCAAACTAATCTTCCAGGGACGCTCGATAGTCATCCGAACTGGACCCGTAAGTATCCGATTTCTGTGGAGGAGATGTTGTGTGATACACGTCTGCAGCAGCTTGGAGCTGTCTTGCGTTTGGCTCGCCCGCTAGGGTAAGACCCTCTGTGGCGGATGCTGAACTATGCTGCCAGCGTCGTTCTCAAGAACCGTGAGCGGTAACAGGTGAAACGTAGGATTGCCGGGTGCTTTTCCTTCGAAACCTTTTACGTGTAACGATTCACGTCTCACGGATTGCGGGACGGCCTTTCTGAGTATCCTTCGACGATATTCTTCTCTGATTTTCTCTGAGGAGCAGGCCCGTGAATGTCTGCTACATGAAATGAGGCTCCCCGCAGCAAGCAGCGGGGTATCTTGCGAAATTCTCCGAAGCCACTACCCTCCTTTGCCAAGGCTACGGAGGGTTCTCCTCGCCTTCATCCCCGTAGCAGCCTACTCCGCCGAAGTCGTCACTTCAGCTACGAAGACTGGAAGCTACGGGGAATTCGGCGACGGAGAATAATGTTCTCTCAGCCTGCAAGAGATCGGACCATGGTGCCTCGGCAATCTACCTGTCGCCCATTCCCATGTTGAAACAAAATCGCATTGTGTTGGCGATCGCAGGCGCGGTGTTCCTGGCAATCGTCGTGCTTGAAATGGCCTCCCCGGCAAACGTGGTCGGCGCATACGGTTTTGTGTTGCCGATTCTGTTAGTGGCGACCGTACGCAGTCGAAGCCTGATGCTCGTGACGGTGGTGGCCTGTATTGTGGCAACCTACATGGGGTTGATGCAACCGACCAAGCCGGGGCGGTTTCAATCGGCGGTGATCAACCGTAGTGTGGTCGCAGGCGTACTCCTGGTCGTCGCCTATATCGGCATGACGTGGGAAGAGCGCAAAACGAGAGAGGCGGCGGCGCGTGCCGCGCTCGCCCAGGAGACGGAAAACCTTCTGAAGGCCAATACGCAACTGGTCGATGCGAAAGACCAGTTGAATCGTTCTGAACGGTTAGCGGCAGTGGGGCAGTTGGTGGCGTCCGTCGCGCATGAAATCGGGACGCCGCTCCACTCGATTGCCTGGCACGTGCAAGCGTTGGCTGAAGAGCCGGGCGTCACGCCTGAGATGAAGAAGCGGGTGACCGTGATCGACGAACAACTCACACGGGTGGTTCGGATCATTCAAGATTTGCTGTCCTCAACCAGACAGCGCCAGCCTGAACCAACATGGTTGCCCGCGGAACAGGTGGTCAGCCCAGCGGCCGTGCTCATGGAACCGGCCTTCCATGCGAAAGAGATTACCCTGACGGTTGAGATTCCCGAAGGCCTCCCGCTCGTCTGGGCCGATGCGGAAAAAATCCATCAAGTGCTGGTAAACGTGTTCGCCAATGCCTTAGCGGCTACCCCGCCACGGGGAGCGGTGACGCTATCAGTCGGAGCCCGTGCCGCCTCGCCAGACGAACTCGACTGCGGCCGCCGGATGGCCGACTCGATGTCGCCTCTGGTCCTCACCATCGAGGTGGGGGACACAGGATGCGGCATGCCGGAGGCCGATATACAGAAAGCCTTTGAACCATTCTTTACCACCAAGGCGGTTGGCACAGGCACCGGATTAGGACTATTCTTAAGCCGCGAAACGGTGCTCGCCCATGGAGGCAGCCTGGTGATCGTGAGCGAGACTGGACAGGGCACAACCGTCACCGTCACCTTACCCGGATTGAAGAACGAGCCAACGCGCGTCACGGAGAAGGACTGATGCAACCAGCGAATATTCTCGTTGCCGACGACGATACGGTCGCGCGAGATCTCTTGGCTGAGGCCTTAAGGAAGGAAGGCTATGCCGTTGAAGCCTTCGCCAGCGGAGAAGAAGTGATCGCGCGTGGACGCCAGGGTCACGTGGATCTGGTGCTGACAGATTTTCGTATGGGCGCGGTCGATGGACTCACGGTCTTGCGTGAGTTTAAACGCATGAACCCTGACACGGCAGTCGTGGTGCTGACCTCATTCGGCTCTCTTGAGGGTGCCATCGAAGCAATCAAACAAGGAGCCTACGACTATCTGGCTAAGCCGTTTAAGAAGGAAGATATCAAGTTGGTCGTGAAGCGGAGTCTCGATCACTGCCGACTCATCCGAGAAAATGCCCGGTTCCGAGAAGAATTGAAGAGCAAAGATGAATGGTCTCCACTGGTGGGTAGCAGTCCTGCCATGCTGGAAGTATATAAGCTGGTAGCCCGGGTGACCGAGAGCAAGAGCACGGTGCTCCTGCAAGGGGAAAGCGGCACCGGCAAGGAACTGATTGCGCGAGCCATCCATGCCAATGGGCCTCGTCGAGACAAACCATTTATTCCGGTGAATTGTGGGGCGCTGCCGGATGCCCTGCTGGAGTCGGAAATGTTCGGGTATGAGAAGGGAGCCTTTACCGGCGCGGTGGGAACCAAAATGGGCCTCTTTGAATCTGCGAACGGAGGCACGTTGTTTCTCGATGAGATCGGCGAGTTGGGACAGGCCGTACAGGTGAAGTTGCTGCGGGTGATGCAGGATCACGAAGTCCGCCGTGTCGGCAGCACCACATCGACGAAAGTCGATGTCCGTATCATCACCGCGACCAATCGAGATCTCGAGCAGCTCGTCAAGCAGGGCAAGTATCGGGACGACTTATTTTATCGCCTCAATGTCGTGCGTATCGGCTTGCCCTCGTTGATGGAGCGGCGGGAAGATATTCCGCTGTTGGTACATCACTTCTTGCAGAAATGCGCGTCGGGGGCAACGCATGCAGTGCGCGGGGTGCTGCCGGAGACCATGGCCTTGCTGATGCAGTATCGCTGGCCCGGCAATGTGCGCGAACTAGAAAACGCCATTGAGCGAGCCGTCTCGCTGAGTCACGGTCCTCTCCTCACGCCGGAGGATCTGCCGGCGTCGCTGCATCAGACGGAGCTACCGGCGAAGGAGGCCGCTGGAGCGGTCGGCCACAGCGATGAGGGGAATTTGTCCCTTGAGGAGGTCGAAAAGCGTCACCTCGTCCGCGTGCTGAAGGAAACCAAAGGGAATAAAGTCAAAGCCGCAAAGATCCTCGGCATCGATCGACGCACACTCTATCGGATGGCCGACCGATTTGGGTTAGATCTTGGCGATGATGCCGACATTGGAGAGATCGACCAGGAGCTGAGGTAGCCTCTCTTGACGACAAACGCCTCTGCCGCAATCTCGTCGATCACACCCGGATCATGGGGTAGGGAAAGAATTGTGGACCTGGACGCTCAGAAGACAAAGAAAATGAATCTGCGCTCGTAAAGATTGCGGATCACCTGGCTTTACCAGCCTTCAATCGATAGACAAGATGAGTGTCGGTGTGCATGACGCCGTCGATCTCATGGATTCGGCTCAGCACCAACTGAGTCAGGGCGTCCTGGTCCGAGACTTCCACCACCACAATGATATCGGGCTTGCCCCAGCAGGGATCGATGGTCTTGATCTGCTTGATTGCTGACAAGGCCAGAACCACATCGCTCGTGCGCCCCGGCTGTACATTGATGAGCACGTAGGCCCTATCTGACATGACCCTCCCGCCATCGACTGGAGCATGAATCGTAGAAGGCACCGCGGAAATAGTGTGGTTCGGTTCAACGTAGCGGACACCCTTCGCCTCTGTCAATGCGCGAGTGCCCGCAGACGATAGGGGAAGTGTGTTCACAGCAGATTTCAACTTCTTCATAGATCACCTCATTTAGGAGCGACCAGGACATCGACAACAAATGAATCGTTCACGCTCGTGAGACTCGCTTCGAGGCCTCGGGGGTTCCCGATACGGCCCTCAGGGTCGTACATAAAGCACAAGAGCGTTGTGCAGCGGTCGTGGGATCGATACCGCTCTGTATCGATCCGGAGTTGGTCGGTGAGGTCTTTAGCGTTGAGACCGGGGCGTGTTTTCTTCACGATCACCGCAAGCCGACCGTCGTTCAGTAAGAATGTCGTGCGCGTGGATCCGCCTAAATAACTCGGCGTCCATTCATCCGTCTCGATATTGTCGAATTGAGTCCGTAGGAGTGCGTGCAGCAGATCTAGCACATCAAACTCATCTTCCACACTTAACGTGGCTCGATATTCCCCACGGAGTCGCAACTGCCGAGCGACAGAGTGGAATCGACAACAGACGGCCTTCACGAGTTCGAGCGGATCTGATCCGGCCTGAGTCAGTTGCGGCGCAGGCTCATGGAGGAAGGAGGGGCTGGCCGGTATCGGGGAATGCGACGGCTGATGCTGAGGGATGAGAAGCTCCTCCTGCATCTGGGGCTGTGGGCCGACGGAGGGAATTGGAGGCGCGTGAGGCTCCGGCTCAGTCCGTGGTGGCTGCGGTGACTTGGCGGTATGCGATACGTCTGCCTGTGGAAGCTGAGCCACTTGTGGTGACAGTTGCTGAGACTCCGAGGCGACTCGATCCTCCACTGGCTGCAGAGTGATATGTGCCACCACTGGTGTCTG
>JBDTPK010000079.1:0-9376 GCA_039932735.1 Nitrospirota bacterium | reverse complement strand
TGATCGTCCTTCCGTTTCTTGGCCCCTGCGTCGTCCTGTGCGTCGGCTGCCACGGTCGGGTGGGCACTGCCATGAAGTCCCCCCGCGCCTCACACGCCTTCGCGATCCGCCGCGAGGCGTCGTGTCCGTGGCCGTAGGCCTATAGCACCAGCGCGGTCAGCAGGACGGGGGCGTACGGCGGCCCCCCCCCGAGCTTCCGTGTCGGTCTCCAGGATTACCGACAGGTCCCGCGAGTCTCGGACCATGTCCCGCACGCAATGCGCCAGATGACCCGCGGGCAGCAGTGCCTGAATCGATGGAGGCAATAGCACCAGCGGATCGACGTCCCAAGATTTGAATGCTTGAGCCATGCAGCAGAGAACCCACCTCGCGCCTTGCC
The DNA here is from genome assembly GCA_039932735.1 of Nitrospirota bacterium. GTDB lineage: Bacteria > Nitrospirota > Nitrospiria > Nitrospirales > Nitrospiraceae > Palsa-1315. The sequence continues at coordinate 8,997 of JBDTPK010000079.1, read as the reverse complement.
GGTCCAGTCAAACGTGAGGCATGACTCGGACAGGCTCCTAGCCCTCAGTCTCACCGGGCGCCACTGTCGAACTATATTCCAACCAGCTTTTTGATTTCTGCCCGCAATGCGCCTCGCTGCTGAACCGCCCAGGTATCGAGTCGTGGAAACAAGTGAGCCAGTGGCCCGGTGAAGGGAGCTACGACGGTATCGCGGCGCTCTGACAACAGGCCATCGGCCTCGGCGATGCGGATTTTTTCGTCCGCGATATGCCTCGACAAGCATTTTGAAATCATGAGTTGCTGGCCTGGTGTCCCGACGACTTCCCCTAAAATCTTGCTCCGGACCAGATCCAGCTCCTCTGGAATGGCCACCTTCACGCGTATAGCCTGAGCGGTCGGCCAAGAGGCCCGTTGGATTGAATAGTCATAGGAAAACACCTGTTCGCGAGGTTCGCGGTACGGTCCAGTGACATTTGTGATCTGCATTCGGGCATCCATCGTGTGTCCTCGTCTCTTATGGCGATCGTTCTCCGGACAGATAACGTACGACCCGATCGGCCGCAATCGCCCCGTCACGGATACAGTCAGGAATCCCGACACCGCGATAGCCTGCGCCGGTGAGGATCAGGCCCCCATAGCGGCTGAGTGCCGCCTCAATCTGATTCAGTCGTTCAAGATGTCCCAGCGTATACTGCGGCATGGCGTTCATCCAGCGGTTCACTTCCACATACCCCGGCTCTGCAGTCACACCGCATAGAATGGCCAATTCTTCCTTGACTCGTGCCACCAGGGCTTGGTCATCCAACTGTAAGATAGCCTCTCGCCCGACCCCGCCGACGTAACAACGCATCAGCAATTGATCCGGCGGAGCGCGGTGCGGCCACTTGCTCGATGTCCAGGTTGCCGCAATGAGGTCGCGTCCTTCTGCTCGCGGGACGACAAACCCGAAGCCCTCAGCTGCGCCGGATACCGCCGCACGCGGATAGGCCATCGCGATCGTGGCGGTCGAGGCATAGAGAATTAATTCCAGCAGCCCTCCGGCAATGGGTGTGAGTGGGCGCACCAGTTCTGCCGTCACATAGGCCGGAGTGGCCAACACGAGGCTGTCCACAGATAAGGCCGAACCGTCATGGAGAATGACATCGTACATCCAACGACCTGGCTGATGGGATCGCACACGCAGGGCGTCAACGGTACAGCCTCCCTTGAGCACGACACCTTGCTCTGTCAATCGACGGACCAGGGCAGTGACCAGATCGGACAACCCGTTTTTCAAGCTGACGAACATCGTGCGCTTCGGACCTGAATGCGTGGTGGAAGGACCGGCCTTTCGTGACGCCATCATCCCGCGAATCACACTCCCGTACTGTTGCTCCAATTCGACAAACCGTGGGAACGTCGCCTGCAGGCTCATCTGCTCCGCGTCTCCCGCATAGATGCCGGCCATCAAGGGCTCCAGCATCCGCTCGAACGCTTCCCGACCCACGCGCCGCCGGAAGAACGATGCCAGTGATTCATCCCCCGGCGACCGTTTCACCGGCAGGGCCAAGTCCAGCCCCATCCGTGCAATCCCCGCCCAACTCAAGAGGCCGCTTCGGAGAAAGGGCCTCAATTGATTTGGAGAGATGACGACGAGTCCCTCCGGCAGTTCATGTAGACGGCCACGTGAGTAGACGGAAGCCCTCTTGCCGGTCTCGTTGGTGTTGATAAGCTGATCGGTCAGCCCTAATTTGGCGCAAAGCTCAAGGCCAGCCGGCTTCTGAGACAGAAAGGAATCGGGTCCTGCCTCCGTCAGAAGATCGCCGATCCGATGGGTGACGATCTTGCCTCCCCAGTTGGAAGCGCCATCGACCACCGTACAGCGGATCGGGATACCGGCGGCAGTCGCTCGCTCGTGCAGTGCATAGGCAGTCGAGAGACCTGAAATTCCTCCACCGATGACGGCGACTGTGCGGAGATTGTTCACGACGTAGGAAAGAGGGAGGATTCGTGTGCGCTCAGCACAGAAACCACCGTGCCAGCGAGTGGAACCGAATCATTCAACATAAGCCATACGCGTGTGGCACTAGCGTTGACTCAACTTATGGACCATGTCGATGGTCGCAGCCACATGTTCAATGGGAGTCGTGGGCAAGATTCCATGGCCTAGATTAAAGATGTGTCCGGGGCGCCCACCGGCTCTGCGTAGAATATCTTCCACTCGCCGTTCGATTTCATGCAAGGGGGCAAACAACGTGAGGGGGTCGAGATTGCCCTGCACTGCCACATCATGTCCCACCGTCGCCCAGGCCTCGTCGAGATGGATGCGCCAGTCGACTCCAATAACATCACCGCCCGCCTCCCGCATCTGACGCAGCATCGCCGATGTACCGGTGCCGAAATGAATCATCGGCACGCCTTCTCGCTTCAGCCCCTCAAAAATCAACTCGACATGTGGCCTCACATATTCGACATAGTCGCCGACCGAGAGGCAACCCACCCAACTATCGAACAACTGAATCGCCTGCGCACCGGCCTTGATCTGTCGCCGTAGATAGCCGGTAATCACCCGCGCGAACTTGTCCATGAGCTGATGCCAGGCCTTCGGCTCGCAATACATTAATTGTTTGGTAAGGAGATAATTTCGCGAACTTCCACCCTCGATCGCATAACTGGCAAGTGTAAACGGCGCTCCGGCAAATCCAATCAGCGGCACTCGCCCGTTTAGTGCATGCCGAGCCTGTCGGATGGCTTCGGCCACATAGTCGAGTTCACCCCCCTCGATGACATTGAGTCGTTCGATATCTGCCTGGTTTCTTAGCGGGTTGTGGATGACCGGTCCCTCGCCTGCCGCAAATTCCAGACTGAGCCCCATCGGTTCTAGCGGCAACAGGATGTCGGCAAAAATGATGGCGGCATCGAGTGGGAAGCGATCGATCGGTTGGAGTGTGACCTGCGCCGCCAACTCGGGCGTTTTGCATAATTCGAAAATCGAATGTTTTGCGCGGAGGGCTCGATATTCTGCCATATACCGGCCCGCCTGGCGCATGAACCAGACCGGGGTACAATCAACCGGCTCACGCCGGCAGGCTTTGAGGAAGCGACCATTTATCATTTTTGCATTCTAGAGACGAAGGGGCGAAGGTGTCAATTCGTAACGAGTTGGTGGACGTGATGTGTAATTGTGGAGTGGGGTTTGTGTACATATGTAGGCGTATCCTCTAGTTCCGGCGAAACAAAAAGGAAGATTATGTGTCACACAAGCCTTGGTTGACAGGCCGCGAAGCTCTCCACTAGACTTAGCCGCGCTCCCCCCTAGGAGCCGAGAATTAATTAGATCAATGAGGTATACAGGAGGCTCGAATCCGGATGGCGAAAAAAACGGCAGGTGAATCGGACGAAACCAGACTGAAAAAGAAGGTGGCGGCGAAATTGGCCGACAACAAGAGCCCCAAAGAGGATGCGGCCCTTCGTTCGCTACAGAAGCGGCTGCGGCGGACACAGCGGAAACGGCGTACGGTCGCGCTACGCAAGAAAAATGCGTCGAGCAAAAAAACGGCGGCTCCTGCTGCAAAGTAGTGTTCCTGCCGGGGCAGTTGACGGGCCAATGAATAGTCCGGGGTAAGGCAGGGCGAATGGAACCATCACGACCTATAGAAGAAGAGGGTACGACTCCCGCCGTGTCAGAGACGGTGACCGACGCAATGACCGATCAGGTGGCGGCGGAGTTTACGGGGGAGCAACCGGTACCAGGTGAGCCGACAGCGGAATCGACCGAGCAGGTCGTCCTTGAAGAAGAGAGGGTCAAGGATGAGATCGAGATCCAGATCGATCTCCTCAAGGATCCCGATTGGGTGGTTCGCCGCGAAGCCGCCATCACGCTCGGAGAAATGGGCGATGAGCGCTGCGTGGAACCGTTGGGTCGCGCATTGCGAGATGGGGACTGGCAAGTTCGGGAAGTGGCGATCGAAGGGTTGGGACTGATCGGATCTCCCGCCGTCGAACTGTTGATCAAGCTGCTCCGAGATTGGGACGTTCGGAAATATGCGATTGCTGCGTTAGGGAAGATTCGCGACGAGCGTGTGCTCGATCCTCTCATGATGCAGCTGCGGAACGACGAGTTCAAAGACGATGCGCTCAACGCGTTGGTCGAGCTGGGTCAACCGGCGTTGACGCGACTGGTCACCGCGTTGAAAGACAAAGACGAGAATATTCGGAAGCAATCAGTGCTGGCCTTAGGCCGGATCAAACATGCTGAAGCGATCGACCCGCTTATCGACATGCTCTCCGACAGCGATTGGTTTACACGCTTAACCTCTGCGGCGGCGCTCGAAGCGATCGGCGATGACCGAGGCCGTGAAGCAATCAAGCCGTTGATGAAGGATCCGGATCTGGTCGTCCGTATGCGGGTGGAACGGATACTTGCCAAGTGGAAGAAACAGCCAGAAGGACGCTGAAAAAGTTCACCAGCGGTGCTCTCGTATCGCTCAGAGACTCAACGTACCGTAGCGTACGCCTCGCCTCTTCGCTCGCTGCGGCCTTGCTGAACGGTCTTTTTGAGCATCCTGCCAGAGGTTATTTATTTAGCTGCCGGTCAACTTCCCGCTGAATGTCATCGAGCTTCTTGATCGACACCGCTTTCCCCATCGACAATGCTAGTTGTACTTCCCTGAGCGTTCCGGTCAACGCCTTGATGGCGAGGGTCGATTCATCGTCCTTCGCGCCGTTTGTGGCATTATCCAATATCGTAGCCGCTTCGCCGAGTTGCTTGGCGGCTTCCCGAGGATGTTTCTCGAACAGTTCTGATTTCGCCTGCACCACCCGTGACTTGGTGTCGAGTAGTCTCTGCTGCCTGCGCAGGTCGCTCTCGATTCCCATCGTGGTGTTCAAGATGTTGCGCGACGTGTTTGTGAGCGAATGTTGGAGGTCAGAGACCGTTTGTTGCAGCGTGCCGACGGGGCGTTGGCCGAAGAAAAAGCCGAGACCGAACGATCCGGCTGCCAGGATCAGCGCGGCAATCAATTTACACATACGGGGTCCTTTCGGCTAATGGGCGTTGGGGGCGAGTGTGGAACGGCGAAGTTGTTGGAGTAGACTTCCTGCCGCAGCGAGGCGAATGGAGACATCTGAGTCTTGCAAGCATTTTTTGAGCAATGGCGTCACCGGTGCGCCGCTCATACCCAAAGCTTTTACCGCGAAGAGACGTGGTTGTGGCTGCTTGTCTTGTAGCAGTGTCTGCAATATTTCCACCGCTTGCTTGTCGGAAGTGGCCGACAGTGCATGAGCGGCTGCTGCTCGTACCGAAGGATCCGGGTGTTTGGCCAAGTCTGCAGCGAGTAAGATGGCTGATGTGTCGCCCAGTCGAAGCAGTCCTTCCACCGCGCTGGCCCGCACTTGCATACTGGCATCGCGCGTGAGAGCCCGCAGCAATGGCTGATTGTCGCGAATCCCTAGCCGTCCAAGACTCGTGGCTGCTACCGCGCGCACCCGCGCATATTCGTCCCCCAGGGCATGGGTGAGTGGCGCGACGCCACCGGCTTGTCCATAGTCTCCTAATGCCCCGGCGGCGAACGCACGAACCGACGGTTCAGGATCGTAGATTCCCTGGCCCAAGACCGACAGACTCGAGGGGCGCTTCAGCCTCCCCAGTACTCCCAGGGCCGCCATGCGGACATCGGGCTCCGGAAGCGTCGCCGCTCCGGTGATGTCGATCAGCTGGTCCTGTTTGCCGAGCCGGTAGAGTGCTGCATAGGCGAATACGGCTTCAGGTCCATCGTCCGTTCTTGCGACCTCGATGAGGTAGGGCATGATCTCGGTGACCTTGGCGTCACTGAGCGCGTTCATGGCGGCAATACGCACGGGCGGCATCGCATCGTTCAAAGCGCGTCGCAAGGGGCCTGATTTCCCTGCGAGCCCAGCCTTGCCGATGGCGTCTGCGGCACGAGCCCGCACTAAAACGGATGCATCGAGCAGCCCGTCTTCCAGGACGGCCCTTGTTTCTGCAAGACCAAGTTCAGCCAGTATCGTATAGGCTGCGATCCTCACCGACTCTTGTGGGTCGCGGACATGGCTGGTGAGAAAGCTGAGTGACAAGGGGCGTAAGAGCTTAGGATCATCCCGTCGATCTGCAGGGACAAGCCGTTGATAGAGTGTGAGCGCTTCCTCCGGCCGTCCAAGCTTGAGGGAGCTCTGAAAGGCAAGGCGGATGAGCGGCAGCGATGCGGTGGTCTCAGGCGCACGCGAATACCAGATCTGAAGAACCTGGCCGTATTCGGCACGGTTGAACGCGAGTAAGGCTTCACGTTCAAGGGCGACGTTGGACGGTGGCGTCGGTGTGCCTGCTTGCGAAGAGAGGGGGCCTACGACGATCGCGCCGAGGGTAAGCAGCAGGAGCATCCGCAGCGTGGCGTCGCGACGGACTTTCAATAAGGTAAGACGTGAAAGATGAAACGTAGGACTACCGAGGACTCTTCCTCCAACACTGTTCACGTTTGACGATTCACGTTTCACGACTTGTTAGATGGTCAATTATCATGTCGAAGGTGCGAGAACCATGGCGGGCGTATACATGGTGTCGACGTACTCCTTGACCATTCGTTTGGTGCAGAAGCGAGGGGCGTTGGTTCGAAGACTTTCCTTCATGAGTTGCAACCAGCCGCGGGGTATTCCGTCAAGGTCTCGTTTATAGTAGAGGGGAATGGCTTCTTGCTCCAGCATGCGGTAGAGCTGTTGCGCGTCATGCTCGTCTTGGGCCTGAATGTCCTGGCTCCCGACTAAGGGTTCAATCCCCCATCCATTGGCTCCGTTGTAGCCTTCTTTCCACCATCCATCAAGGACGCTGAGGTTGATGACCCCGTTGAGCGCGGCCTTTTGCCCACTCGTGCCGCTCGCTTCCAAGGGGAAACGTGGGGTATTGAGCCAAATGTCGACCCCTTGGACGAGAAATTTCGCCATGTGCATATCATAATTTTCTATGAACGCCACATGCCCGCCCAATTTATGGTCGTCGCAAAAGCTCAATACTTCATGGATGAAATAGCGACCAGGTTCATCGGCTGGGTGGGCTTTGCCGGCAAAGATCAATTGGACGGGACGCCATTGGTTGTGGAGCGATTGCTTCAGCCGTTCGAGGTCGCGGAACAACAAGGTGGCCCGCTTGTAGGTGGCAAAACGCCTGGCGAAGCCGATGGTGAGCGCTTCGGGGTCGAGCAGGGTGCCTCGCGTGATGACCTGTGAGGCTTGGAGGTGGCCCTGCATCCAGCCGCTCCGGGCACGTTCACGAATGAAACTTATGAGTTTACGTTTCATGGTTTGACGTACGGTCCAGAGTTCTTGGTCTGGAATATCTAGGACCCGTTGCCACATCGCCGTCTCGTCGCATTTTTCAGCCCACTCGGGGCCGAGATGCTTACCATAGAGTTGGCTGAGTTCCGGCGAGACCCAGGTTGGTGCATGGATGCCGTTGGTCACGCTACGAATCGGGACTTGCTCGATCGGAAGGCCGGGCCACAGATGTCGCCACATTTCTCGCGAGACGTGCCCGTGCTCACGACTGACTCCGTTTACATGGGCGGCCAGCCGCATGGCCAGTGCCGTCATGTTGAACCCATGCCCCTGGGATTCCGGGGTATCTCCCAGACGAAGGAAGTCTTCCCGCGAGAGGCCCAACTGTTCCCAATAGCCGGTAAAGTACCGGTCCATGAGGTAATGGGGGAACACGTCGTGGCCGGCTGGCACTGGTGTATGGGTTGTAAACACCGTGCTCTGGCGGACGACTTCGCAGGCGTCTGCGTGCGTCGATCCTTTCTGGATCAATTCGCGAATACGTTCGAGTGTGAGGAAGGCAGAGTGGCCTTCATTGGCATGCCAGACCGTCGGTGCGATGCCCAATGCACGCAGCATACGGACACCGCCGATACCCAACAAATATTCCTGACAGAGGCGCATCTCTTGATCGCCACCATACAGTCGAGCTGAAAGAGCTCGATTCTCAGGGCTGTTTTCGGGGACGTCTGTATCAATAAGGTAGAGGGGTACCCGTCCGGCGAGCACTTTCCAGACTGCTGCAGTTACGACTCGGCTACCAATCTCGACCGTTATCCTGCAGGCCTCTCCTGACGGAGTGAGGGCAGGATGAATCGGCGATTCTGCCTGTTTGAATGGAGCATAGGCTGCTTCTTGCCATCCCTCCGGCGTGATCCGTTGTCGAAAATATCCTTGTGGATACATGAATCCGATGCCCACCAGGGGCACACCCAGATCGCTCGCTTCCTTACAATGGTCCCCGGCAAGAATGCCTAGACCACCACTGTAAATGGGGATGGATCTATGTAGACCAAACTCCGCAGAGAAGTAGGCGATGGTGGAGGCTTTCAAAACGCCGTGCTGTGCTTTAAACCAACTAGATCCGTTCTGACGGTACTCGTCGAACATCTTGAGGACGGCGGAGTACATCCGCATATACGAGGGATCTTGGGTCAGGTGCATGAGTCGGTCGGGCCTGACTTTGGCCAGTAGTTCGACGGGGTTGTGGTGGGTCAGTACCCAGAGGGTTGGATCGATGTGTTCAAATAGCCGACGGGCCTCCGGAGTCCAACTCCACCAAAGATTATGTGCCAATTCCATGAGACGTGAGAGACCGGATGGAATACCGTTTGGTGAATCGGTTGCTGTTCTCGGGATATCCACTGAACCTCCTCATTGTTGGTGTCCGTCGGTGTACATGCCGGACTTTACTAGTCTATACGTTTAGGAAGACGAGAAAACACTCCTGCAGGATGCTCAAAAATTCCGTTCAGCAAGGCCCGATGTGAAAACGGCGCTGGCGGACTAGTTTAGCATCCTGCTGAGGTCACGCATGACCGGCCTTATGCCAAGATGCCCATTCGTCCGAGAATGCCACGGAGGCATACCGTTCTCCAAGTATTTTCGCCACTCGGTTCATCAGTTTGGCGATTCGTTGCATGTCTCCCGGGGGAAGATCTTGTCGAAATCGAGGGTGCAGCCCCCACCGAGTTTCCACTTCTTCTCCGGTGAC
>JBDTPK010000078.1:0-9494 GCA_039932735.1 Nitrospirota bacterium | reverse complement strand
TCGGCGGCAACGGGCCTGGTGTTGTGATCATCATCCCGTTCATCAATACAATGGTTCGCGTGAGCGTGCGGACGGTGACGATCGACGTAGCGCCACAGGCTGTCATCTACTTCCGAGTCGTGGACCAGGCTCGAGCCATTGCACCTCAGGCGGAGGTCGAGCACGAACGTTGCGCAAAAGTAAAGAGCCCCACCCTTCTGGGCGAGGCTCTTGAACTAGGAGGGTTCTTGTTCCTCGGCTATGCCACGGGCTGCCGTCCTCTCCGCTCTTCCAGCGGGGACCCTTGGCAGGTCTTTGATGAATCCTAGGGTCTTTTGGTCACTTCGGCAGAATACCCGCTAAGATTCCCGCTTGTATCCTGTGCCTTCACGGCAAAATAATAAGTCGTCCCGATCGTAAGGCCACTGATGGTACCGGACGTGACTTTCCCTACGCTGATCGAGGAGGGGTAATTACGAGAACTTGTACCATAATAGACCCTGTAGCCGGCGAGATCCGATTCTGTATTGGGATTCCATGACACGATCGCAGAGCCACCCGAGCTGGCACCGGTCGTGAGGGTAATCGTTGGGTCAAAACCAGTTGCATCCCAGCCATTGTTGCCGTCGGCTCCACGGTTGATCACGAAATCGATGAATTGATAAGGCGTAACGGTCGTCGTCACGTCGAAGTTGAATCCCGTCGTGTTGCCATTGGCAATGGCCTTTGTCCAGAGCACGGTGCTGCCTGTACGAATTGATACTGTGACCCCTCCGCCTCCACCGGGGTTGAGGTCCTTGGCGTTTCCGGTGATTCTGATGGTGCCGGAAGAGGGCGCCACCCAGCGCTTTACCGCATCCGACGCATTTCCCGGATGACCACCAGTGTTCCACAACCAATTAAAGGGTTCTCCCCCCTGCCATTGGTTGGCCGCTGCATTCCATATCATGTTAAGGTAGTACCAGCCTCGATTTCCTTGCACACTCGCATAATCGCTTGAGGCTCTATAGGTTGTGACGGCGGCAGCGGCGAACGGCAGTGGCGCAGCCCCGATCAGTGGCGAAACCGCAGCCAGTGACGAAGCCCCAGCAAATGATGAAACCCCGGTCCGTGACGAAGCCAGTGGATGAGAAGAAGAAGGTGACGAAGGCAGTGGCGCGGGAGGGAGTGCACCCCCAACAAGCCCGGCAATGTCTCCAGCACTCAGTGCCTGACTATATACCTGAACGTCGTCAAGAACCCCTTTGAAGAAATACCCGGCATCGCCTCGCCTGCCAAGTATCAGCGGCGCAGGGCTGGTTGTTCGCACACGGTTGATCGAGACTTGACCGGCGGCGGCACCATCGACGTAGAGCCTCAACGTCACATTGTCATACGTCACCGCAAGGTGGCTCCACTGGCCCACGGTGAGGACGGGACCCTTGAGAGAGAAGGCGTTCCCCTCACCATCGCCGATGTTGACCATCGCGACGGGCTTGCCAGCCGTGTCGATCGCCAACCCATAATACCCATCGCTCCGTTCGTGGAGCCCCACGTTGGCGAGCGTAGAGTTCGAATTTGCATTCGCAAAGCTGGCAGGCTTGACCCAGAGGGACAGCGTCAGCTTTTGTGGCGAGAGTGTACCTGGATTGGGAATGTGCACGTAGTCGTTCGTTCCGTTCAGGCTGAGGCCTCCTCCGAACCAGCCGCTCGTCCATACGGGCTTATTCATCAAGGTCCCCGCAAGGCCATTGCCTGAAGCATCGGCAACTATCGTTCCGCTCCCATCGTCTAGTTTCCAGTGACCGGCTGGAGATGCGACGGATGGTGTCGCGGGAAGCGAGGCGCCGCTTGCTTTCAGATAGAGAACTGCAGGCCCACTAAATGGCGGTGTAAACAATTGATCTCCTCCTGTCGCCCCAATCGTCCCAGTCCCTGCAATGCTTCCAGTCACTGGGTTGAACCATTCATACGCGTAGGCTCCGCCAGAAAGATTGATAGTAAACGGTCCGGTTTCCGGTTGATAAACGAGATACTCTTGACCCGCACTTGCCAAGCAATAGTTGGTAGAAGACAGGGCATTCAGCGGAGTCATGCCAGCCAGGTTCATCCGAGTCGCATAGGATCGGGTGTGTCCCATCGCCGACCGTCCGGCTACCCATCCAGAAAAGCCAGTGGTGTCTTCCATCAAAATGGGATGATGCCCGCGCGTGAAACTTTTCCAGATCCAGGCCCGTGTGAACACCGGATCGTTCTGAAAGAGTGAGTACCCTATGTGATCGGTATCCAGAATGCTGACTCTGGTTCCATTCGATGCCGGAGGGCTGCTGCTATAGGGATCGCTCGAGCTGTTGTATGTCGTTGCCGCGAAGGAGGTCCATTCGCCGGGGTTGGTCAAGAGCAGGCTGTTGCTGATCTGCTCCGCCCCGGTCATACCTATGAGGTGCTGCTTCGATTTTCCTGCCTCATAGTTCTTCATCACGTTGATGATGTGAAACTGCCAGGCAGGATCGCCCACGGTATCTCCGTTCGAAACCTCATAGATCACGTTGTCAAGATCGTTGACAGTGTCGATCACTTTCCGAACATACGCTTCTTGTGCTCGGGTGACAGCCGCCACCTGAAGCTTATGCGTTTCCTCCCCGTTGCCGTCGCCATTCGGGTCTCCGTTTACCCCGCTGACATTGTTGTTGATGTTGTAGGGATGATAGCGCCAGACGTTTCGATTGGGGACAAGATCGTTGGCATTCCAGGCCGTCCGAAAGTTGAACAACATGATGCCGACATAGATCCCACGATCGCGGGCGGCTATCACCCGTGACCGCAGACGATCGAAATAGGCTTGATCGAACTGATTGAGGCTAAACTTGGGCAAGCCGTCAGCCGCGCTGCCAGGGCCCGTCCTGGCGTATGGCAACGGCGATGCTTGCTGGTACCAAGGAGAACTGCCGATAAATCCTGGGGCGGGCGTGAGCCCGCCATCGCCTCGAGGGGATTCAGAGATCCAGAGACGGATAAAATTATGATTGCTGGCCTGGAGCAGTCCGAGGTAACTCGTATAGTTAAATGGGCTTGTCTCACCGTCCTGCAGGTTGGACCAAGTGTGCGAACCGGTGAGATACACAGCCTGCCCTGTCGGGTCAGCAAAGTACCGCGGGTTCGTCGGATGTACAAGCAAAGGCCCCCTAGCTGGGCTGGATTGGGCAAAGAGATGCGATGGGCCAAAAACGACCGTGAGACACAGGACGACGATTGATAACAGAATTATTCTTGCCCCGGATTGCACGATTGTGACTCCATTTCTTTAAGGACTTCTCTGTCCACCAGCAGTTTTGTCTTCAATCTAAATGGTGATCGAGTACGTGTGGCTGTTCACCGAGTGATCCGTCTGTGTATGGCATTCTTCATTCGCATGTGTTTTGTGATACCTAACGCCCTCGACTTCCCTAAACGGTAGGCCAGTCATCGTTCTGCTGAATGCGCAATTTGGTGTGGTTTAAAATTGTTTAAAAGAGAAATAGACATGCGGACTAATTATTTCTGGACAGTAGTAAAGCAACTCACGTGCCACGCGAAAACTGTACGTGGAAAAAGACTGGATACCCGCAACAGTGTTTGGACATTTCGGTGCTGGCCTGTTGCAACTACATGACTTGCCGAAGCAATTGCACTCCAATGGGTATCATCAACTCGAACTCTCCATGCACAAGGAAAGAGTAGCTCGGCACATTGATGCCTGAAATACTTCGATGTATGGGTGTAGGAAAATGCATACGTAGATACTACAGAGTGCTCATCCGGCTGATGGATCAGCTGCGTTTCACACGTTTCGACGATGCATGGTTCGATATCCGACCTGCTATCTCACTTTGTAGCTCTCTCATCTCGATCAGTATCTGACCATGGCCTTTGCATCATTGACGTGTCAGGAGAGTTTCGGCGTCCATTTGACCACGCGCTACCATCTCGGCAGCCAAGGTGTTATCGCCAGGAGCACGCTCGCCGATCCCTATGGGACGCGCAACTGGCGCGTCTCTCGCGACTTCACATCGATCCTCCTCCACGTGGCTCACCAGCGCGGAAACATTGCATCGCCAGCTTCTGTTTTGTGCGTCTTCGTCACTCCACCGCCGAAAATATGTGAGGACCCTGTTGGTTCTCACATTACCTTCCAAGATTCATTGGAGACCTGCTATATTCAGCCTGCCCCTTTTCGAGGTCACCCATGGACATGTTGATGATCGTGTCTCGCAGTTCCCTCAAAGAACGCGTGTATGAGGTTTTGCAGACGTGCGGAGTCATGGCCTACACCGAAATTCCCGAACGGTTGGGACGGGAGAGTCGGGATCGATGGAAGAGGTCTCATTCTATGCAAGAGGGAACAGGATTATTCTGGTCTCGCTCGAACCAGCTCAACGTAACAAGGTCGTCGCCGCGGTGAAGGCCTGGTGCGCAGAGGCGGAGCCCTCTGGTTGGATCAAACCAGCCATTCGAGTATTCTGCTGGCCCTGCACACAGCTCATTTAATCATAGGCCTACTTCAGCGTAAGCTGACGGCTTCTTGGAACATTTTTCGGCACCGAATCACGATCTGCTTCGAGGCTCTCTATGGCACGGCGCACCAAGACTCAGCTGCAACAAACCTATCGAGAGCAGGCGCTCAAAATGTTCCCGTGGATCTGTGCTCACTGCGGACGAGAATTTGACGGCAAGAAGCTGAGTCAGCTCACGGTCCATCACAAGGACCACAACCACGACAACAATCAACCTGACGGGAGCAATTGGGAGTTGCTGTGTCTCTACTGTCACGACAATGAACACCAGCGGAATCAGGTGGCTGACGCCTCCGGTGAGGCACCACTCGCCCGAGAACAAGATCGACCTTCAACTTTCACGCCCTTCTCTCAGCTTGCGGATTTGCTCAAGCACAAGACATAACTACCCTACTCATCACGTCTCGCTTTTCTCGTCCTGGCCATGAGCGATAGACTGGTGGCTCCTTGTTCGTGTGATGTGCTATACGCTACGAGTCTTTCATCAGTGCCATCAGCCTTATGCCATTCACCATACGATCATGAGCATTCCCCATCCCCGCGATCCGTTGCATGGGATCACGCTGGAGACCATCGTGAAGGAACTGGTCGAACGGTACGGGTGGTCCGAAATGGGGCGACGTGTCCCGATCCGCTGTTTCCTCCACGACCCCAGCGTGAAGTCCAGCCTCACCTTTCTCCGCAAAACGCCCTGGGCCAGGGAGCGGGTCGAAGGGTGGTACATCGCGTATAAAGATATGTGAGCATCAGTGCCGGCTTGGCTCACTTGAATGGTTCTACAATCAAGGAATCACACCTCCATGGCCTCGAACGCCACCATTTTCAAAGCAACCCTGCAGATCGCCGACATGAACCGGCAATACTATCAGGACCATACGCTCACACTGGCTCGTCATTCGTCTGAAACCGACGAGCGCCTGATGGTGCGCCTACTGGGCTTTGCACTGCACGCGCATGAAGCCTTGTCGTTTGGCCGAGGAGTAGGTGCCGAGGAGGAACCTGCGCTCTGGCTCAAGGATTTGACAGGCGCCGTCGACCTCTGGATCGAGGTGGGCCAGCCGGAGGAAAAAATCATTCGCCGGGCCTGTGGTCGTGCCAAACAGGTCTGCATCTATACGTACGGTGGTCGTGGCGCCGACCAATGGTGGAAGAAAAATCTGGTAGCTCTCGGACGGTTGAATAATCTGACCGTGATGAATCTGCCCCTGGATGGAAGCCGTGCCTTGGCTACACTCGCGCAGCCCAGCATGCAGTTGCAATGCACCATTCAAGAAGGACAGATATGGATGGCGGATGGAGCGAACAGCGCGCACATGACCGTGACCATGCTGAAAGACGCGTCCGCCCCGTTTGGGCAGTGACGTAGGGACGTCCTGCTCGGCTTGCGGTCAGGGGATGAGGCGATGAAAGAAAAGAAACGGATTCTCACGAATGGGGAACCGATCGCTTGGGCCAGACCTTTCACAGCCCTGAAAAATATAGGCCGGACGCTGACTCCCTTGGCACAGCCTGGCATCGCCTCACACGACGCGCCGCCCATCGCACCACAGAAGAACCGTGGGCGGGTAAATATCATTCGCCAGACCGCACATCGTGGCGGCAAGACGATGACGGTCGTCACGGGTTTTACCGGCATCGGTCAGGCTGAACAAGAGACGCTCGCGAAGGAGATGCAACAGGCCTGCGGCGCAGGGGGCACGGTGAAGGAGGGACGGATCGAAATTCAGGGCGACCAGCGCGAAGCTGTCGCCCGTATCCTGACCAACGCCGGTTTTCGGCCAGTGTTTGCGGGAGGGTGACGGACTCTCAGCCTACAGGATACAATAACCGAGCGAGACCGTCCGAGTAACGAATGAGAATTCGAAGCCGACGTTCATGGTGTTCGGAACTTCGGGTCCTGAACTTGGATTCTGCCCTTCGCGCATGTCTCATACCTCACCCGCACGATCGTGAGCGCTGCACGAGGCACTTACATCGATTGACTTCCTCCCCTGCTCACGATACAGATTGCGCCATGATTCCAAGAGGGCATCCTCATGCATTGTTTATCACTGAGAGGCCACCATCATGAAAAACGTGGAAATGACCGTTGAAGGGACAAAATTGACGATCATAGTCGACCTGTCCAAAGCGTTTGGACCCTCTGCTTCGGGAAAGACAATTATCATCGCCTCGACGGAGGGGAATGTAACCATTCCCAACCGCGAGGAGAAGGTCGGGCTGAACGTGTATCGAAAAAAGTGACTGGGGCGTGGGATGGCTGGGTGAGAGGGCGACAGAAAACGAAGTAGACGCTCAACCTCCACTGTGACCTTACAAATGGCAATGGCGCGAGCTCTGTTTGCATGATGCCCACCATAGCGGTCCAGCACGGTCACAGTAGGCGAAGAGGCGTTCGTACTCCCCGCAGTACATTGAGCTGCTGAGCGATACGAGAACAACGCTGGTGACTTTTTCAGTATCCTGCGGAGGGGTCGAGGTTCCAAAGCGCACCCATCAACGTGCACGGCTTGCTGCTGATGCACGTCGATGGCGCAGTGAATGTTGCTTCGATCGGAATGAACGAAGCAACGGCTGTATTAGCCCTTTTTCTTGGCAATCTTGTCGGCGCGCTTTTCCTTCATGGTTTTGGCTGGCTTTTTCTTGTCCGATTTCTTCTGTGTCATACCCTTAGACATTGAGTGCCTCCTCTACTGTGTGGATGAATAATATCGCACTGCGACACAATTGCCGCCCCCACTTCATACCCCAATTACAAAAAAAATGAAATGGGGCATCTGACGCGTTCTGGTTGATTGACTTCGCCTCTTACCCACTGTACAGCTTGTAGCAGTCGAACGATCTGTCCATCTGACCGGTTGCTGTCTGTGGAGGTGCGCCGTGGGAAATCCATCGGGCAATAAGGAGCGAGAAGGATTCGCCGATGCCATCAACCGTGCGGCTTTCGGCAACGAGCGTGTGTTGTTGCGCCGACGCGGCCGAGCGGTCGCCGCGGTGGTGCCCATTGATGACCTGCGACTCCTGGAGGCTTTAGAAAACCGAATCGATCTCGTCGACGCCCGCGCAGCCCTGGCCCAGGCAAACAAGAAAGGCGCCCAATCGCTTGATGCCATTTTGAAAGAATTAGGGTGCTGATTGCCCCAGTCAATCTCCTCAATTTTCCTGGCCCCTCCTGCTGAGCAGCAACTCCGCACATTCGCCAAACCGCTTCGGATGCTTCTTGTGAAGAGGCTCCATGCACTCCGCATTAATCCTCGTCCCTCCGGTGTCACCAGGCTCGAAGGCCTAGACCATCTCTATCGGACGCGCGAGGACGGCTATCGGATTGTCTATGCGATTCGCGACAGTGACCTGATCGTGCTGGCTATCAAAAATGGGAATCGTATGAATCCTCGTATCGGCTCTTAGCTGGATGCGCCATTCACAATCTCATGATAGTAGGATTCCAGCATGATTGCACGGGCTGGTTCGACAAGCACCAACTGGCGTTGATCCAAGGTGTTGGCGCAATAGAGATAGACCCCCTCCTCTGCCTGCCCGAGTTCGACATGCAGCTGGCGCCCGTCAGACTCTTGGCGCGTGGTCTCTTTTAGGATGTGCTTATCATGAAGCTGCTCCCAGACGCGCTGCGCGGAAGGCCAATGGTTCTCATAGAGCGGAACGTCCGGATCGGGTGAACCGGGCTTTAGCTGAGCTCGATCAAACGGACGGCCTTCGTCTGGCTCAGGCGATTCATCCCAGTGAAACGTGCACAAGGCTCCCTTCCCCAACAGATACAAAGGCCCATCGTCCGCCACTTGTTCGACCAACCGGTATCGAATCAATTCCGGCGGCGCGATCAGGGCAAGATCTCGTGCCGCCAAAGCCCGCTGCAACGGGACGCGTCTGGCCAACCGACGGGTCTTCTCAAACACGATCATGCGGCCCTTCTGGCCCAACAACGTACTGAGCCGATCCAGTCGTACGTCGATGCCCGTTCGCCGCTCAAAGCCTGCTTGCTGTTGACCATCGCCGGCACGCTCGAAGGTGCGCCAACTACGACTGAGAATACCTGGATCACGTTCAGCTTGGACGAGGGCATGTGTAGAAAGAATCAGATCAGAGGAGCGAGTGGGCGCCGGAAGATCGAGATCGAGACATTCAAACTGCACGTTGGTCAGACCAAGTGCCTTCGTGCGTTCTTGCGCGCGCGCGACTGAAGCTGGTGAGCGATCAATCCCGATGAAGGTCTTGTCGGGATACTGCCTCGCATAGAAGGTCGTGAGGATGCCGATCCCACAGCCCACATCTATTATGAACCGGGCTTCACCGATGCGATCTGCTACCCGCGCGCCGATGGCCAGATAATAGTCGTACTGTTGGCTATAGAGAACCGGCAGGATGTTCGAATGGGCGGTGGCATCGTAGAACGCGACCTCGTCAGCAGTGGATCCGCCACGCTTCTGCTCCACCTGCCGATGCAGTGTTGCGAGCTCGGCCGGTGAGAGGGTCTCCCGCTGCCACTGGAAATAGGCCTCATCCGACGTGAATTGCCGGAGGCCCCACCCGGCCAAGTGCGAATGGAGCGATTGCATCAGTGAGTCGTTGATCATTGATCCAGCCTCGGCACGCCTGCTCAACAGGTTTTCCAGCGAGGCCGCAAGGAATGCGAACCACGAGGCGTACGCGGTCAGGGCACGTTGAGTGGTTCGAGCGACTGAGAACGAAGCTGGAGAGCCAGTTCAGCAGGCGACTACGGCCTCTTGAGCATGATCGCGTCAAAATATGCCTCCGGCACCGGATGGGGGTAGCGGAGCTGGCCCGAGCCGAAGGCAACATACTTTTCGCAGGTCAATTGCTCAAGACCGATCGGACCCTTGGCATGAAGCCGTGAGCCACTGAGCCCGACGTCGGCACCCATCCCGTAGCTGTCACCAGCATTGAGCCGGGACGACGCATTGACGAATACCGCGCTGGCATCCACTTCACGCGTGAACCGCAAGG
>JBDTPK010000077.1:0-9533 GCA_039932735.1 Nitrospirota bacterium | reverse complement strand
GCCACTGATTCGCTTCAATCAGCGCGAGCGACGCTGCCGGGTTCGCGTTTTCTTGTACCTACAATAAGGTCGGTTGGGATTTGTGTGCAGGAAGTGTGCGCGAGCCAATCACCGCGTTGGTTCGGGATGTTGACTCGGCTCCGGTGCGCCCAAGGGACCGGAATCGGCTCCCAGGGCTCCATCGTTTTGCACCGAATCCTAATAGAAACAATAATCTGGGGAATCTCCTCTTCGCTCGACAGCCAACCCAAGACGCTCAACAGATGGGATTCGGGCACAGTTGTGTCACAGCGATGTGGGGATACCGTCGCGAAGTTCTCTCACGCGAACATAAGAGTTTCAATACAGGTACAATCATACGATTGAAGGCAAAGATGTCTGAAGCTTTGATAGCAACTCCCGATGAAACATGTTGCGCAGCCTCTGGAGTGGACCACGGCCGGGCATCCGAGTTCCCGCAGGCCTCTGAACGGAGATTGAAGTGAAGGAGCGATTCGAAGGCGACAATCGTCCCAATCTCATTGCCGCATTAAAGCGCCAGGAGTTTGTCTGCGGCGAGGGTGCGCTGGCCGAGGCTATGGCGGATCAAGGACAGCTTGTCGAATTTTCGAAGGGGCACAAGATCATCGTCGAGGGCGGCGAGGACAACGACATCTACCTCTTAGTAGCTGGCGATGTCTCGATCGTTATCAAGGGAAACGAATACAGGACACGGAAAGCGGGGCAACACGTGGGAGAGATGGCAGCCATTGAGCCATCGCAGAAGCGGTCCGCCGATGTTGTGGCGCATGACACTGTTGTGGCGCTGAAGTTGAGCAATTCGCTATTCATGAAGCTTGGACAGCAGTATCCTCAGATATGGCTTCCGATAGCGCGGGAGCTCTCACGCCGCCTTTTTCAAAGAAACGAGCTGATTTCGACTCCGAACGAGTTTCCCAAATTGTTCATTATCTCCTCCAGTGAGGCGCTGGATGTCGCAAAGACGATACGGGCTTCGTTGGAGCATGACGTATTCAGCACGGTCTGGAACGAGGGCGTGTTTTTCGCAGGAGGCTATTCGCTGGAAGCGTTAGAAAGGGCCGTAGGCGAATCCGATTTCGCACTAGCTATCGCTCAGCCAGACGATATCATTGAGACGCGAGGAAGCAGACAACCGACGTTGCGTGACAATGTTTTGTTTGAGCTCGGGTTGTTCATGGGTCAGTTGGGCCGACATCGAGCGCTTCTCATTCATCCCAAGGTTGACGGGTTAAAACTTCCTTCCGATCTTCAAGGCCTGACGTTGTTGCGGTATGAGCCGGGAGATACGGCCGAGTTACCGGCACGCCTGAAATCTGCCTGCGGCGACATTCGAACGATCGTGAAAAATCTTGGCGTCCGGACGCTTCTATCTCAGGCCAGGACCCTCAGTGCGGGCGGTTAGCCTCGCACGCTCGCCCGGTGACTGCGTCAGAGACGCATGAATCTCCGGAAGCGCTCGACGAGAGTAATTTGTTGACCCTCTGGCGCGGGCTCGACGGAGATCGGGACAACAAGGGGAGGAGCCCCTGCACGAAATGCCGTAGCTGTCAGTTCGAGCACCCGCCCACGCCCCGAGGCCATCCGGCAAACCATCAACACCAGGAAATTCACGCCGGCATCCGGGTCTTCGACAATCGACTGCATCGTGCGGATGTCGGTATCGCTCGGCAGCGGCTCAAAACTCGGGTGCGAGTGCCACTCACCCATATAGTTGAAGCGTGTAAAGTCGTTGCCGGTTTCGGCGAAGAACTTGTCGAGCTGTACTTTGTGATCAGCCGGAAGGCGGATAAAGCATGCATTCGTTCCGCCACTGCGCTGGACCGAGAGCTCGACGAGTCGAAACAGCTCGTCCCGCACGTGCTCACCCATCAGCAAGCCGCCGATCTCTCTGCGCCCAGCGCGCCGCAACTCGCGCTCAAGGCGCTCAATTACCGGTCGCGCCACCAGAAGCTGCATCTTCGTATTCCGAGAAGAGTTTCTTCACGAATTCAAATTCCGTTTTGGCTTCTTCCATATCTTCATCTTCGACCGTCTCAGGCTCCGGAAGAGGCGGCCCCACCTCAATCGGACGGGTGTCGAACGGCTGACCGAAGATCCAGCCTTCGGCAAGCCCCACCATGTAAACCGAGTGTGGGAATATCGACGGGTCGCGAGGGATTAACAGATCTATCGCCATGCGGGCCGCATGACCTGCCATAACGGTCACATCGGCGTCGTCGGCAATTGCAGGTAAGTCGGGTTCGCCGCCGTAGCGATGTGCAGGTCGCGGAAGTACCTTCCCCTGGTCGGCGCACCAATTCTCGATCGCGCGCCGCATTGAGGCCGGCTCCGGCTCCCTGGACGGCCTGTAGCGCGCAATAAGACCACCGAAACCGCCGCCAAATATTTCGGCCCATACCATGGGCTTCTTTGAAATCGCCGCTGCGGCGCAGAGGTAATTAAACACGCTCGCATCGGCGGTCGCATCGACGATCAAGTCACTATCCGCCAAACTCTTGATCAGCGTTTCGATAGCTCCGCTGGATTCCTGGCCGCCAAGGCGCATTCGGCGGACGGAGCAGGATGCGGTCGGATTGACCAACGCAACGCGCCTTGCGACGCTGTCCGCCTTGTGTACGCCGACATCGCGCCAGTCAAGGTCGTGACGAACGAGGTTGTCCGGAAGGAACAAGTCATCATCCACCAGCAGAAATCCGCCGACGCCCGAACGGGCGAGCGTGACGGCGATCTTGCTTCCAAGCGAGCCGCATCCAACAATCGCCACCTTCCGGCCGCCCAGCGCCTCGTGATCCTTGTCGAGGCGAAGCACAGATGGCTGCGGCGGTATGATGGCGGCTTCGGAAAGGCTGTCAGCATCAGTATTGAGGAAGAATGCGCGCACCATTTCGCCGGCGACTATCATCACGTCTTTTAGATCGGGCAGCGCGAGGCCCCGTCCGGCAATCGCGACGCGGAAGTCAGTGACGCTGCCTGTCGGCGGAAAAGGTTGATCAACCGGCCAGCGGAAAAGCGCCACAGTATCCGGAAAGCCCAGCTTCGAGACATCAGGCACATCATCTTTCCATCTGCTTCCGTCAGGCAAGGCAATCGATGCAATCACATGCACTATGCCTTCCATGCGGCGAAAAATACATGCAACATTGGCAATTGCCATGACTCCTTCCGGTAGCTTCCGAAGCTCTTCGTCAAGGGCACGCGTAACCAAGTAACGACTAACCTTTCCGCGAAGATCCTGTCCAAGGGTGGTCGCGTGGCGCGACGCAACGTCGGCCGCAATGCCGGGTTCCGGTTGTTCGCCCAGCAGCAACCGGTGGGCACTCTCGATCATTTCGGCCCCTGAAATATCCTGATGCCAGTTATCCGGCCCGTACTCCAGGCAAAGCTCGCCTCCCGGACCGTACTGATGCTGCGACCAACGTGTCGTATCACCGCAGGGAACCACGAGGGGAGGGGAGAAAGGAAAATGATTGGGATATATCAGCGAGACAGGCCGATGGCCGGCCGGCACAGCGATGTCGGCGTCCCACACAACCCGGAAGGCGCTGTCGATCCGCCAACGTAGCGGCGTGAGCCATTCCACGCGTGCGGCCAGCGCCTCCACCGCTTCGCGCTCGCGCTTGAAGCGCCGGTAATGTTCGATATGCCAGATCATGCAAATCCGGCCGGCTTGGATGGACCGGCGGCACGGCTTGGGAAACTGAACGGTGCGACCGCGGCAGTGGCGGGCTTTAGCAAGCCGGAAGACTCTAATGCTTTTGCTGCTTTCGCGCTGCTGTCGTTCTTTTCGGAAAGTTCTTTCACTGCCACGTCGTAGGTAAGGCCGGAACGCTTCCGGCCTGTCCCGAACAGCGATCGGACCGCGTCGGATGCATTTTTGTAAGCGGTTGCGCCCAGCGCGGTTTCAGTGCCGGTGCACCGGCTTTGTTCCTGCTCGGCGGTCAGGACGCCGCGGCTGACGGAACAGCGAACCAGCTCACCTTTTATGCCAAGCCGCGTGACCGTCATAGGGCCAAACTCAAATCCAATAGCCAGCCCGAGGCTCGATGCGTCCGTGCCGTCCTCCTTGAGCTTGGTAAGAGCGAGGTCGAAGCTGCTGCGCATCCCTCCCGCGCAAAGCGTCAGGTTGCTGATGGTGTCCTTTTCATCCGTGGTCTGCGCAGTTCCTTCCACCGCTAGGCCATGCACACAATCGCCGATGAAACGCACCTTGCGCCCTGCGAAATCGGTATGAAGAACGGCGTCCAGTTCACTGCGTAACACATGCAGGGCGCGAACAACATGCTTCGCCGAGTCGTCTGATGCGATGTTGGCAGCCACATAGGCCGTGAAGCCGTCGATGTCCGCATACACGGTCGCGGCATCCTGCCGCCGCGAATTCTTGACCGACAGAGTTTCGATATCGAGCATGCTGAAGGGTGGGGTGTGGCCCAAAAACTCAAACGCGCCGATTGGGTTCTTTTCCAGATCGTCCTTCCAGTCCTTCACGATCTGGTCGGCGGTCACATCGAGCTTCGCCTTGCCCTGGCTCGTGGCGATTTCCTCGCCGGTGAGCGGTGTCGTGTCTTCGCTATCCGCTTTCTTCAGCCCAATCGCCGTGCGCGCTTCATTCGTCAGGTAGATGCCGCTGGACTTTCCCCCGCCCGCGCGTTTGGCCGCGTGGTTCGCCGGGACCCCAAGGAACAATGGCTCACGATGGCCCCTGCGGCCATTATTCACGGCTAATGCTTTGCCCGTGTCGATGCCGATGCGAACCTTGGCCGACGGATGATCCGCGTCTTCGCCGGTCCGGGCGAGAACATCGATGATCAGCTGCGCCATGGCCACCGCCTTATGCACGCGGTCGGCCTCCGCGTCATAGGGCTTGGAAACAACAGAGTGCAAACGCTGATTGTGAAAATCCACGAAGATCGCGTCCACGCGCTGAATGATCCGGTACACGGCGCGGTAATGGAGGTTTAGAAAGCGAAGCGTGCGGCGATGGCAAGTTTCGCCCTCGACATCGGTTACATGCAGCATATCGGAGAGGTTGAGGATGTCCGCGTAGAGGTGAACGCCGTCAACGCGATAGGCGACGTTGCCCGGAAGGTTAGTCAGATCGGTGTCGCGGACATATTTCTTGATCTCAATGTCTCTGAGCGGAAGCCCCGATATCTTGCTATCGATCCGTTTCGTTGCGCGGTCTTTGTTCCAGCTGCGAGTTGCCACGTTAATTTACTCCGTTCCTAAAAAACCTCCGGATAGTGCTTTCAATATAGCTGTCCGGTCGATGGGTGCGCCAAGCGGACCCCAAGGGGTTGCCCAAAAAGTTCCCACGCTACTACATGTGGATGTAGACTGGATCTCCATTATAGCAAGCTTGACGTATGTGTCAAGCTGAGCTAAAATGTCATTATGCTGCATCCAGCAGGGTGGCGATGATTCCAGAGTTCGATTCCGACGGCCTCTTGCCTCCGGGGGACTACGAGGTCTCTTTTGACGAACTTCGTCAGTCGGTGCTAGTGGCCGGGAGCGGGAATCGAAAGGGACATTGGGACGCGACCTGGAGAACGCAACTCGTCGATAACCTGGAGGTACTGACCCGCCAACTATGGTCGGTCGGCATCAACGACGTTTACGCCGACGGCTCGTTCGCCGAGGACAAGGATCATCCCAATGACATCGACGGCTATTTCGCCTGCGACCTTGGCCGTCTGTCGAGCGGGGACTTAGAGCGTCAATTGAATCTTCAGGACCCATCGAAGGTATGGACATGGGACCCTGCTTCACGCAGGCCCTACCGCGGCTATCCGAAGAAGCAGCTGCCCATGTGGCATCGCTACCGCGTCGAGCTCTATCCCCATGTTCCGGGCCTGGGCATCGGATGCGGCATTTTCGACAAGTACGGCAATGAACTGGAGTTTCCTTCCGCCTTCCGGCAATGCCGACGAAACGGCAAGCCGAGAGGCATCGTGAAAATTAAATATGGAGGTCAGCCATGATTCGCAATGAAGCTGAATACCAAGAAGCCTCAGCTCGTCTAGCTGACGAGCGACAGCGCCTCGCGGAACATCGAACACGCCTGAAAGAAGCGGGACTGGGCGAGGAAGAGATAAAGCGCGTCACCGACCCTATGGAGTCGTTCCATCTTCAATTGAAGGAGGAAGTGGAGAGTTATGAAAGGCTGAAGCGGGGAGAATTTGAAGAGCTTGAGAATTTTCGCGGGTTCGGCCACCTGCTCATCTCGCTTCGCATCGCCAAGGGGATGTCCCAGAGGGAACTCGCGAAACGCCTGGCGGTACACGAATCACAGATATCCCGTGATGAACGGAACGAGTATTTCGGCATCACGCTTGAACGCGCGGTAAAGATTCTCGACGCGCTTAATGTCCGGCTTCACACCAAAGTCGAAATCGAGCCACCGCGAGCAATGGCCATCGCATGAAACCTGCCCGCGCACACGAAGAAATGAAGCCGGAGCCATCCGCGACTTCCGCCAGTGCCCAGGATCAGCGGAAAGAGGCACGCGACCAGCTCACGCTGATTTTGAGCTTCTTTTCACGCGTGGACGCCAAGGCATCGGCACTGCTCGCGATCAATACGGGAATGCTGGCAATACTCGCTTCCAACGCCCCGCCCGTGGGCACCATGTCGGTATTGTCCTATGTGCTGGCCGGGATTACCCTAGCCATGATCGCCGCAAGCCTGTGGTTTCTCTACCGCGTCGCGTTTCCGGCGCTCGATGGCGGCCACGAATCACTGATCTACTTTCGGGAAATCGCCAAACGGACGGAATCCAGCTTTATCGACACATTCACGGCCCAGGACGAAGTCTCTCGCGTCAAGGACCTGCTCGGCCAGGTATGGCGGAACTCCTGTA
The DNA here is from genome assembly GCA_039932735.1 of Nitrospirota bacterium. GTDB lineage: Bacteria > Nitrospirota > Nitrospiria > Nitrospirales > Nitrospiraceae > Palsa-1315. Next base: position 2,656 of record JBDTPK010000077.1, on the reverse strand, counting down.
TTCTGACGGCAAAATTCAATTCGCTGAAGCGGGCATTCATCTGCGTAGCACTCGCCATTATTCCGTGGGCGATCGCCGTAGCGATGTTTTCGTCGCGGCATCCGGGAGTCCGGGCTCTGGTCACGAGATAGCTACGATGGAGGATGAACTCACTTCGGCAGTCAATTCCATAGTCAAGACCGGTTGGGATTTGCGCGCTGGCGAGGTAATCCCCAAGTCCGAAGACATTACTCTCGGCAATTCCGGCGTCACGCTGGACGCGACGGTCCTCTATGCCGATCTCGCCGATTCAACAGAACTCGCCCTTTACGATCCGGAAATTGCTTCAGAAGTATGCAAAGCGTACCTCGTGGGAACAACGCGCATTATCAAAGCGGCGGGCGGTGCGATCCGCAGTTTTGACGGAGATCGGGTTATGGGCATTTTCACTGGGAACTCCAAGAACAGCAGCGCCGCCAAAGCGGCCTTGAAGATCAACTACTTCTTTACGACGATACTGGAGCCCGCGTTCCTGTCGTTCTATGAGCGGCTCAAGGACTCCCCCTTTAAATTCGCTCAATCTGTCGGAATCGACACGAGTGAGATCCGTGCGGTCCGGGCCGGAATACGCAATAACAACGACATCGTATGGGTGGGCAGGGCGCCCAACATCGCTGCGAAGCTGAGTGGTATTCGCGAACCCGGCTATTCCACCTACATCACGCAAGATGTCTATGAAAAGCTTAACGACGGCGCGAAATTGTACGGCGGTCAGGACATGTGGGAAAACCGTGCATGGGCGAAAGGCGCGCCTTACGGCACCGGCACCATCTATCGTTCTTCCTGGTGGTTAAAGCCGTCGTATAATCCCTAAACCTGCAACTTGCCCGCCAATCGTTGACGACTGCAATATGAGCTCATCAGCTGACGAACACGGAACCCGCGGCGCCCATCCTGCGTCTATTCGCGATCTATGCGCCCACGCGCGGCAGGACCGCAGGTTTGCCATTTTGCTCGAAGCGTGCCTCGCCGATCCGGCGATAAGCAAGGTGTTGCTGCTTCACAAAACGGAGCTCTTCCCTCGACTCGAAGTACCTATAGAAGGCTCGAAGGTCACGATTGCGGCCGGCGGGCTTCCGTTCCTGAGCCACGCTCCCAAACTGATTCGCCGCAGCCTGAAGATTCTGGTAACCAAATACGCGGCTCACAGTCCCCATCCCGCCCGCATGGCCGACACACGACAACAGGTGGAGTCGGTGCAAACCGCCGTTTCAGAGCCCCTGCAGGACGCGTTCGCGCTGGCTATTCTCAATACGGTCGCGGCAAATCCCACTGCTCGAACTGGTAAACGGGTCACGTCCGATCGATCGGGCCCAGCTTCGGCGCGCCTTCAGAGACTACTCGGGCATCGACTGGAGCCACGCGGTTTCGCTGCTGGGAGAAGCGGTTTCCGTCCTATGGCAGGCAGACCAGTCTCGCAAGCCAGTACAGCAGCTCCTGTTTCATCTCGACGCGCTGAAGGATGTAATCGACCTGGAGAGGTTTAAAGCGCAGATCGTGGATTGGCTCGTCGCTCACTTCCAGCGGTTGCTTCAGATCCGAGGCGTGAGCCATGAGGATTGGGCGGCGATCATCCTTCGCTTGCACGATCACCGATTCCTTGAGCATGCCGGTCCCTTGTATTTCTGGTGTGTACGATGCGAGGAAACTGGCGTTTTTGGAGCCATTCAACTGTCTCTCGTCGGTTCACCGCTTTTCTGCTGCAAGTGTGGCCGGGAAGTTCCCTACATGGCAGCGTTCTACTCGACAGGTGTCTTGACCCAAGCACTTGAGTTGCACGACGGCGTGCTCGCGGCGGCATTGGCCTGGCATCTGACCCAACGCGGGATCGTATTTGACGACGGCGTGAAGCTGCCAAACGCGGAACTGGATTTTGTGCTGAAAGGCAGCGCCGGGGACTGCCTGATGGAATGCAAGATGAATCACTTGCTCTGTCCCGACGATACGATCCGCAGCACCCTTTACAAAAGCCGCAACCAACTTCGCGATCATCTGCAAATTGCGAAGATACACGGCATGACCCTGCGCCATGCTGCCTGCGTTGTAAACCTGACCCGACAGCAACTCGTTCCCCTCATAAGAACGATGGAGCCTGAAGTAGACACCGAATTCGCTCGCGTCCGGGGCCAGCTACTCAGCTACGAAGGTGTAGCCACGTGGTTGAACAGTACCCAGTCGATGACAGGTCTCTAGATTGGACGAAAAGCGCCCGTTGCCTAAACACGAAATCGTCCACTCGACCTCCATTGAACACAGCGGCCTGCGCCGCGCGAGGCGACGCTCGCTTGAAAAAATGCACTTCCAGTTTCATCGCGACTAAAAACATTGCTCCACGCGACGAGGCTCGACCTAGAGCACCTGCTTGCCAGGCAGTCGCGCAGCCTCCATAGTCTTGTATTGCGGCGAGGAGAAACGCGAACTCCGCCGTCTGGGCGAACCACCCGAATGAATCGCCGTCCGGGCCGTAAAAAGATGTTCTGCATTGAAGCGTGCACACAGGTCGCACACAAGTGCGGAGGACGCCAAGATTTATGGTGATTTGAGAGAGTGCCACTGATTGGGAGTCTCAGTAGCCAAAGACTGAGGTTGCGCATTGGGGTCGCGCCCAGTGCGTCCC
>JBDTPK010000076.1:0-9571 GCA_039932735.1 Nitrospirota bacterium | reverse complement strand
CTAGCCCTGTGAGCTGATTGCCGTTCGCAGGCGGCTTGGGTAAGATGGGCGCGGTCTGAATTGGGCAGAGAAAGGACGCACATGGGCGGGCATCTCCATTTCGATTGTTACTCAGGCATCAGCGGCGACATGATTCTCGGCGCACTCGTGGATGTGGGTGTTCCGTTTCCCGACCTGGTGAGTGGGCTGAAGCGACTCCGGCTTTCAGGGTTCACGCTACGGAAGCGACGGGTGCATCGAGGGGCGATCCATGCCACGAAAGTGGACGTGGTGATTACGTCAGGATTGAGCAAGCCGCTTTCGCTTCATCAGATCCACACCATCCTCTCTGCGAGTCGAATTCAAGAAAAAATTAAGCAGCAAAGCCGATCGGTGTTTGATCGGTTGGCCGAAGCGGAAGGACATGCTCATCGCGTGGCCAAGGATCACGTTCATTTTCATGAAGTGGGAGTCCTGGATTCGTTTGTCGATATCGTCGGTGGGCTGATTTGCTGCGATCTGTTGGATGTGACGCGTGTGACAGCTTCATCCGTCAATGTTGGAACAGGGACGCTGCAGTCGGCCCACGGGATTCTGCCAGTGCCTGGCCCGGCGGTCGCCATTTTGGCGAAAGGGATTCCAATTTATGGTGCAGGCCCTCCCCGTGAACTCACCACGCCGACCGGCCTGGCGCTGTTGCGCACGCTGACATCGGAGTTCGGCCACATGCCGGTGATGACGCCGACCGCCATTGGCTATGGAGCGGGCGATGCCGATCCTGACGGTTGGCCGAATGCCTTGCGTGTGCTTCTCGCGCAACCGTCATCCCGAGGAGCGCGTGAACAGGATACCGTGCTGCAGCTTGAAACGAATCTCGACGATGTGAACCCACAAACGTATGAGTATGTGATGGAACAGTTATTCGCGTGCGGGGCGCTTGATGTGACGCTGGCGCTGGTCATCATGAAACGTGGCCGGCCCGGCATTGCCCTGACTTGTCTCGCACCTCCGGCGCAGATGGACCAGATTCTTGACGTCTTGTTTCAGGAAACGACGGCATTGGGAGTCAGAATTCGTGAGGTGGTGCGACAGATACTTCCCCGGCGGTTTGTCTCGGTGAAGGTGCGTGGTGGAATTGTTCGGATGAAGATCGCCGATGTAAGCGAGACGATGGACAAGGCGGCTCCGGAATATCTCGATTGCAAACGAATCGCCGAACGAACAGGCCGTCCTGTGAAAGAAGTGCTCGAAGAGGCAGCCATCGCCTATGCCAAACAGCGAGTCACTAGGCCGACTGCGCGGGGATGACGGTCCTACTTTATACCCTCCTCTTCCTCGTGTCTGTCGTTGTGACGCTGGGTGCCTGCACGCTCTTCATGAACGCCATTGAGTGGGTGGGCAAGCGATTCAATCTGTCTGAAGGCGCGGTCGGTGGCGTGCTGGCGGCTATCGGCACGACACTTCCAGAAACGTCGATTCCCGTCATTGCCATCTTCTTCGGGGCCAGCCAGGCAGAGGCGGAGGTGGGGCTTGGCGCAATCCTGGGCGCGCCCTTCATGCTGACCACCCTGGTGATTCCCATCTTGGCCGTCTTGCTGATGGTCTATGCAGGATTGGGGAAGCGAACCGCCGTCTTCCGGCTAAATTATCGTGACGTGAAGGGTGATCTGTTCTTCTTTGTGGCGGCCTACAGCGTTGCGCTGGCCTGTGTGTTTCTTCCTTCCCGACTGGTTCACGCGATCGCTGCCGTCGGATTGATCGGTCTCTATCTGTATTATGTGAAGCTGAAGTTTAGTGAGGTTGCTGAAGAAGAGGGAGACGAGGGTGGGCTTGAACCGCTGCTCTTTGCCAGAAAGGCGGCAATCCCGTCGTTTGGACTCATCGGTCTTCAAGCAGTTATTGGCTTGGCTGGTCTCGCGCTCGGAGCGCACCTCTTCGTGCTCGCCGCGGAAACGATTGCGAGGGTGTTGTCGATTTCGCCGCTCATCCTGGCCCTTCTTGTCGCGCCGCTGGCGACCGAGTTGCCCGAGATGTCGAACAGTTTTCTCTGGCTCTACCGAAAGAAAGATCGATTGGCGGTCGGGAATGTCACCGGTGCGATCGTTTTTCAGAGTACAATCCCAGTCTCAATTGGGCTCTTGGGAACAGACTGGGCATTGGCGCCGACGGCATTGCTCACGATGGTGCTCGCGGTAGCCGCGGCCATCTTCTTATTGGCGCAGGCTGCGTGGGGCGCACTCTGGCGGCCTTGGTTGCTGAGCGGGAGTGCCATCCTGTATATCGGGTATGTGTTGTACCTGTATGGTTTCTAACCGGATGCTGAAAACCCCTTCCAGCTTCGTTCTCGTATCGCAACGAGATTCAACTACCGCGCTGGGTACGCGTCGTCTCTGCGCTCGCTGCGGCGTTGCTTGGGACAAGGCGCGTCTTTGGGCGAAGAGGCTGTCTTGGCAGACTCAGGACGGCCGGGTGAGAAGGCCGGTGTTTTGAGCATTCGTGCAATGAAGTGAGGGTGAAGGGTATGAGTACTCAGAAAACCATGACGAGATCGAATTCCAAGCCTCGTCTAGGTATTACCATGGGAGACCCGGCAGGGATCGGTCCGGAGGTGATTGCGAAGGCCTTAACAGGGAAAGCGTTGCGACGCCTATGCCGCCCGATGGTTATCGGCTCGTTTCCGGTTATGCAGCAGACGGTCAAGAGACTGAAACTCACGATGAACGTGATTCGCGTGGAGGGTCACGAAACGGTGCCTCCGCGGCCGAACGATCTCGCCGTGCTGGACCCGCTCGATCATCCTCTTGGGCGCTTCCCGCGAGGGGTGGCGGCGCCTGAAACCGGAGCAGCGTCTGTGCTGTTCATCGAGAAGGCCGTGGAGCTTGCGCAACTCGGTTGCATCGATGGTATCGTCACCGCACCGATCAACAAAGAAGCGATCAACATGGCCGGCTGTCGTTTCCCCGGCCACACGGAGTTGCTGGCCGACCTGACCAAGACAGAGGAATCCGGCATGATGATCATTGGTGGGCCGCTCCGAATTATGTTTGTGACGACGCATGTGGCGATCAAGGACTTGCCGACGCTCCTGACCCAGGGCAAGATTGAAAAAGCGATCCGATTGGCCCATATGGCGTTGAGGGATCTGTTCGGCATTAAGAGACCGAGAGTCGGTGTCGCCGCATTGAATCCTCATGCAGGAGAACATGGACTGTTTGGCGATGAAGAGACGCGGGTCATTCTCCCTGCGGCTCGTGCGGCGCAGGCCCAGGGTATTCGTGCCAGCGATCCCTTACCGGCCGATACGCTGTTCGGTAAGGCAGCGAGGGGCGAGTACGATGGTGTGGTGGCTCTGTACCACGACCAAGGGCTCATTCCCTTAAAGCTGGTCGCGTTCGGCACCTGCGTGAATCTGACGGTGGGACTGCCGATCATTCGCACCTCGGTCGATCACGGGACCGCATTCGATATCGTAGGGAAGGGCATTGCAGAACCTGGAAGTCTGATCGAAGCGATCACGCTGGCCGCCAGGCTAGTCACCCGGCGTCGGTGAAGTGTTTATTGTGCTTTCTTGTGTATTTGGTTGAATGACATTCCAACCAAACAAACAAAAGACACGAAGCAAACCAGAAAAACTGAACGAGGAGTCTGCGGAAAGACTATTGTGGCACGGTAGAACCTCAATCATCCACGCATCTAGGAAACCAGGAGAACCGTGCGTAGGATGCTCAAAAAGGCCGTCCAGCAAGGTCGCAGCGAGCGAAGGGACGAGGCGTACGCTTCGGCACGTTGAGCGTCTGAGCGAAGCGAGAACGCCGCTGGCGGACTTTTTCAGTATCCTGCTAGACCAGAACAATAGGAGCCTATTGATGACCAACCAATCGAGCGCGGCGCAGGACATGATTCAGAGGCAGTTGAAGGAGCTAGATGCAATTTTCCAAGAGACCATGGAGACGCTCAACACCGTTGCCGGCGCCGAACGAGTGGCCAAGTGGAAAGCACGAACGAGCGCGCTCATTACTGAGTTGCTTGGTCAGAAAGAAGGGCAGAAGTTTGCCGCCCTGCAGCCAGGGCCCTCGTTTACGAACGACCTGGTAGAAGAGTTTACCGACCTTACCGATTATTTTCGAACTCCGCTTACCGACCTCGCAACGCAATTGGCGCAGGCCACCCCTCGCCCTCCCAGCGGGAATTGACCGGTGTCGATTCCTGATCTCCCTCCACCGAACAAACGGCTCGGCCAAAACTTTCTGATCGATCCCAACATCGTGCGCAAAATCGTCGCGTTGGCGGAACTGGGACCCAACGACCACGTGTTGGAAATTGGTCCAGGCCGCGGCATCCTGACAGAGGCGTTGTGCCACGCAGCTGGTCGCGTAACGGCAATCGAAGTGGATCCACGGCTCCATGCCTATCTCGAAACCAGGCAGGCCGAGCTTCCGAATGTGGAGCTGGTCTGTGAGGACGCGCTGACCTATCCGGTCGAGAGCCTGTCGGTTGGAACGATCGTCGTGGCCAATTTGCCCTACTACATTTCGACCCCATTACTCTTTCGATTACTCGACCAGCGTGGCCGATTCCCCCGTATGGTGCTCATGGTGCAGACTGAAGTGGCCGATCGGCTTGTGGCAAAGCCGGATGGGCCGGACTATGGGGTCCTCTCCGTGATGGCGCAGTACGCAGTAGACATCACGAAGGCATTCAAGGTCTCAGCCCAGTGTTTCCGTCCCAGACCGGAAGTCGCCTCGGCGGTGGTGTTGCTGCGCACGAACGAGCGCAGCAGGCTTAGCCCGCAGGAAGAAATCGCATTTCGAGCGCTCGTGAAGGCGGCCTTTGCGCATCGAAGAAAAACGCTTGTGAATTCCCTGCGCGACGAAGGGTATGCACTTCATTCTGTGACTGAGACATTGCAGCGATTGGATATTGCTCCAGTCCGCAGAGCAGAGACGTTGTCGGTTGAAGATTTTCTCCGGCTTGCTCTTGCCCTCGGTTCACGAGATGCAGGTGTATTCTAAGGCGTGTTTCCGAAGGTGTCTTCGTTTGAAATGACCCATTCCCTGTGCTAGCATCCGCGCTATGGGTGCATCCACTTCGGCCAAGCGGGGCGAGGCCCGCGGCGCCGCTTCCCCCTCTTCACACATCAAACGAGAAGTGATCGGAGTCGTCCTGATCGCGTTGGCGCTCTTGACGCTGCTCAGCATGCTGTCGTTCGTGCCAGGGGAGATCAAGGCTGTGGCAGCGACGACGCCTCCGTCCAGAAACCTCATCGGGTCGGTCGGCGCGTACTTCGCGTCTACCCTATTCTGGTCGATCGGTGGAGCCGCCTACTTGTTTCCTATTCTCCTCGGTCTCTTGGGTGCCCGCTGTTTCACTCAGAGCGAACTCTCGATCCGCCTGCGGAACGCCGGAGCCTCGCTGGCGGCATTGCTGTTTCTCAGCGGCCTGTTTCATCTCGAAATCATAGCGGTGCCGACCGTCTCCAGCGGCCTTATTTACCGAGGGATGGCGGGCGGCTTCGTCGGGCAAGTGTTGGCCGAGAGTTTACGCGCATATTTTGCGAGTACCGGCACCCACATTTTGATTGTGGCGGGACTCCTGGTCTCCCTCCTCTTCACGGCGCCGATCTCCCTGTCGGACATTGCTCGGCGGATTCCTGGGTGGGGTAATTGGATGTTCAACCGGGCGCGTACCTTGATCCCGGATCGGTCGGAGGAAGAAACCGTTTCCGAGTCTCCACGGAAAGCGAGGCAGAAATCCTCTCCAGCCATTCGCGCGGTGATTGAAGAGACGCTTCCTGAGGCGGTTCCGGAGCCGGAATTGAATTGGCCGCTTATTCAGCCATCACGACAACCAACTCCCGCGCCGTCCGAGTCGCTTGAATCGGAGTTGGACAAGCCGGTCATCACGGCCAACACGAAGACGGGGGACTATATCTTGCCGGACCCGGCCGTCCTCTTGAGCGAACCGTCAGGTCCGCTCGGGCGTGTCACGGAAGAAGAAATTAAGGCGAAGTCCGATGTGTTGACCCGCGCCCTCCTCAGTTTCGGCATCGCAGGGAAGGTGACGGAAGTCCGCCCTGGGCCAGTTGTGACGATGTACGAGTTCGAGCCAGCGCCGGGGACCAAGGTCGCACGTATTGTGAACCTCGCCGATGATCTGGCCTTGGCACTGAAGGCGATCAGTCTTCGAATCGTCGCGCCGATCCCAGGAAAATCGGTCGTAGGGATCGAGGTGCCGAACCTCTACCGCGAGACGGTCTCGATGAGGGAAGTAATGATGAGCGAGGCCTTCTCACGCGCCAGATCGAAGCTCAGCTTGGCCTTAGGGAAGGACATTTTTGGAACTCCGATGATCGCCGATCTCAAAACCATGCCGCACTTGCTGGTCGCCGGCGCCACAGGGGCCGGGAAAAGCGTTAGCCTCAATACGATGCTCATGAGTCTGCTGTTTTCGGCGCGACCCGACGAGGTCAAGCTCCTCTTGATCGACCCCAAGATGCTCGAATTTCAAACGTACGACGGCATTCCTCACCTCTTACGGCCGGTCATCACCGATGCCAAGTCGGCGGCGCGGGGGCTCGGTTGGGTCGTGGCCGAAATGGAACGGCGCTACAAATTGCTCGCTGAGTCAGGGGTACGAAACATCGAGACCTATAATCGAAAGGTCGCGGGTGCGCAGGGTGTGTTGGAGACGGAATCGGCGGCCAAGTTGGAGCAGCCGGAATTGCCCATCCAGTTTTTGTCTGAAGAGGAGCGGCTCTCTGCCGGAGAGACCGCACTTCCTGAAGGCAGCCCCGGATCGTTCACACCGCCGCCGACTCCCCTGGAGCCCTTGCCCTATATCGTCGTGATGATCGACGAATTGGCAGATTTGATGATGGTGGCGCCGAAGGAAGTGGAGGACAAGATTGCGCGCTTGGCGCAAATGGCTCGGGCATCGGGCATCCATCTTGTGCTGGCGACGCAGCGCCCATCGGTCGATGTGCTGACTGGGTTGATCAAGGCGAACTTCCCGGCCCGCATCGCCTTTCAAGTATCGTCGAAGACCGATTCACGCACCATCCTAGATTCCAACGGCGCGGAGGCGCTCCTTGGTCGTGGGGATATGCTCTATATGGCGTCGGGGACCGGACGTGTCATGCGGCTGCACGGGTCGTTTGTGTCGGATGACGATGTCCGCCGTGTGGTCGAGTTCGTGAAGGATCAGGCCAAGCCTGCCTACAATCAGGAGTTGCAGATCGCGCTGAAACAAGAAGGAGCGAAAGAGGAAGATGGACTGGGAGAAGTATACGAACAGGCCAAAGAGTTGGTATTGTCTACTGGTTCAGCCTCTGCGTCCCTGATTCAGCGCCGTCTGCGGGTGGGCTACCCTCGGGCGGCTCGGATGATCGAGCAAATGGAGGCGGATGGCATTGTGGGCGCGGCTGGCCGGGATGGACGGAGAGAGGTCGTAGGGCGGCGAGGCCCTGTGGGAGCAGAGGAAGGGGTGTGAGGGGGTGGAGCCTGATGATCTTCTGTGCTCGCGCAACGCGCGGCCTCAGAAGGCCCCATCCCCTAAGAGAGATGAGCGAGCTTGGATGGATCAATTTAGCAGATCAACGGTGCTCGTTCGATGCGTGCAGTAAAGGGCGCCTCGGCCACTCCCCTCATAATTGGAATAGATGAAGAAATTGAATTGGACATGTGTTCTGGGAGGAGTGCTCCTGTGTGCGTGGAGCATAGTTCCATCGCCCACTCTTGCCGCTGAAGAGAGCGATGAGAGTGCGTTGCAGGAAGTACGAGAAGTGGTGAAGCAGCTTCAGGCGAGATATGAGAAAACGAAAGATATTCAGGCCGACTTTGCGCAAAAGACCATGATCGAAGGGTTCGAACGTCCTATCATGTCTTCAGGGAAGGTCTATATCAAAAAGCCCGGACGGTTACGGTGGAATTATCTCGATCCGTCGGTCGAGGACATCTATGTCAATCGGGACGATGTGAAAGTGTATGTACCGGAGCACAAACAAGTGCTGGTCGGGAAACTCACGCAAATGGCGGCCTCCAAGGCCCCGTTGGAGCTGTTGTTGGGGGCGGCCAAACTCGATGAGTCGTTCGACATTGAGCCGACGCCAGGGAAGGGACGTGGCGTGGGAGGAATCAGGTTACTTACCCTATTGCCGAAGTCGCAAGAAGGTGAGGCGGGAAGACCGTTGCAACGGATCGTGTTGGAAGTGTTTCCTAAGACCTACTTCATTCGGACGATCTCTCTCTACGAAGTCAGCGGCAACGTCGCGAGTTTTGAATTTTCGTCACTCCAATCCAATATCGGGCTCGGCGACTCTCTCTTTGATCTGAAGTTACCGGACGATGTGGAAGTGGTGAAGGCCCCGGTGTTCAGTACGCCACAATGAGTGCGAGTAGCGATCCGTGAGGCGTGACATGTCACACGTGAGAGATTTCAAATGAAGAGATCTCGGCAGTCCCAGGTCTCACCTGTTACGTCTCATTGTTCATGGTTCTTGAGAGCGATTTTTTCACCATCCTGATGGACGATTGAGGGGGTGGGCATATGAATCAGTCACTGATCGGCTCTTTCGTTGACACGGTCGATGACGCAGTCAAGCGGTTGGATCTCGATCGAGTCTCGCGCGAGTATTGGGACCAGAATGAGTTCCTGTTTATTCCACAGTTTCTTCCTCGGTCAGTGGTGGAAGAGTATCTTGTCCCCCAGGCGCAAGGGGTAAAGAGCCTGCTGAATCGCAACTATATTCCTGGCCACAAAAAGGGCGGGAGTGTGAGCTACTACACGGTGATCGAGAAGGCTCCGCGCTTTCTTGATCTCTATCGATCCGAAGCCTTCATCGAATTCTTGAGCCGTCTGGTGCGGGCCAAGCTGAGTCTCTGCCCTGAGAACGATCCCCATTCCTGTGCCTTGTACTACTATACGGAGCCAGGGGACCATATCGGGTTTCACTACGACACGTCCTACTACAAAGGGGCGCGCTATACCATTCTAATGGGGCTCGTCGATCAATCTACCCAATGCAAGCTGGTGTGCGAGTTGTTTAAGGATGATCCGGTGGAACAGCCTCGGCATCTGGAATTGATCACACAACCGGGGGATCTCGTCATCTTCAACGGAGATAAGCTCTGGCATTCGGTAACTCCGCTCGGCGAAGGGGAAGAACGAATCGCCCTCACGATGGAATACGTCACCAACCCGGACATGGGAACCTTCAAGCGGCTATACTCCAACCTCAAAGACTCCATTGCCTATTTCGGCCTCCGTGCGGTCTTCAAACAGGTCGTTACGCCATCCAATCGACGCTCTTAACAGGGCGCTGAAAAAGTCCGTCAGCATCGTTCTCGGCTCGTCGAAATCCTCAACGTACCCCTGAGGGTACGCCTCCGGCTTCGACTCGCCTGCGGCCTTGCTGGACGGCCTGTTTGAGCGCCCCGCGAGAAGGAAACATGTGGGCATCGCTTGCGTTGCAATGCTCCAGATTCTACGTTAGCTGAAGTTGGAGCAAGGTCGACTCGAGCACATATGAACTATTCTTTATCTGGCTCTTCTCCTTGGTGAGTGGGTAAACGAAGTGCGAGAAACGGCATTTCTG
>JBDTPK010000075.1:0-9587 GCA_039932735.1 Nitrospirota bacterium | reverse complement strand
TGCGTTATCCGAATTTTCATCCCGAGCTCATCATTGTGGTCAACACGATGACGAATATGCTGATTTTCCTCCTAGGTCTGCCGATTCTTCTGGGCATGGCACTCAGCCAACAACTTTCCATCAGCTGGCTCGTCGTGGGGGTCCTGCCGCTTCTTCTGCTCATCCAAGCGATCCTCATTACTGGGTTGGGACTCTTGATTGCGACGGCAAACGTGTTTTACCGCGATGTCGCGCAGATTACTCATCTTGTGCTGTCGCTGCTCTTTTTTCTCACGCCCGTGTTCTATCAGCCTCCGGTTGACAGCGCCTATAGGGTTCTGTTTACGATCAATCCGATGTCGGTGGTGATACAAAATTATCGCAAGGTCTTGCTCGACGGTACCGCACCGGATTGGCCATCCCTCGCGTTGGCCTTTGCCACGAGTCTCGTCATATTGCTGCTCGGATACTGGGTCCATCAACGCTATGAATCGGACGTCAACGATGCCATCTAAACAACCGTATGCGATGACAATCGCGCACGCAAACCCTCGCGGCTGTCGCTGAGCCGACCATGCCGATTGTCTTGACCGCTGAAAAAATCTCCAAGAGATTTCTTCGCAATCGCAACCGCACCACAACCATACGCGAGAGCCTCACACGCGCACTCACTCGCCAGGCGAATCCACAACCGGCGATCTGGGCTCTCCAGGACGTCAGCTTTACCGTTGAGCAGGGGCGCGTCTTTGGGATCATCGGACACAACGGCGCAGGCAAAAGTACGCTGTTGCGTTTGCTGTGCGGAGTCGGCCGCACCACATCAGGACACATCATACGAAACGGGCGCGTCAGTGGAATTCTGGAGTTGGGCGGCGGCTTTAATGCTGAGCTGACCGGCAGACAAAACCTGGTTACGGCCGGGCTCCTTAGCGGCATGCGACAGGATACAGTCCGGGATCAAGAAGAGAGCATCATCGCCTTCGCCGAATTGGAACACGTGATCGATCAGCCCGTCCGAACCTACTCAACCGGGATGTACCTTCGGTTAGCCTTTGCCGCAGCCATTGCTCTCGACCCTGCCTTGTTGGTGGTCGACGAACTCCTAGCCGTGGGCGACGAACGATTCCAGCGCAAGTGTCTTGACCGGATCGACAGGCTCAAGTCTTCCGGTTCAACCCTCATCATTACCTCGCACAACGCCGATCAAATCCAGGCACTATGCGATGAAGTACTCGTGCTGGAGGACGGGCGAGTCGTCATGCAAGGCGACGCGAAGGCGGCGGTGTCCTGTTATCACGAGCTTATGCGGAAGCGAAGCGAGATTCGTTCGGCCAAAATGGACAAGGACGCATCTGCCACGCGCCTCACCTTTTCACAGGGAAAACGCCTGGGAACCGAGGAGGTGCAGATTACGAGTCTCGTGGTCTATGACAACCATGGCCGGAGGACAGAGACCGTCGCTTCCGGAACGGCAATAACAGTCGAGGTAAGTTTTTCCATAACCCAGCCCGTGAAGGACATGGCATTCACCCTCGGAATTTTCAGCGATACGCACGTAAAGTGCTCGGAGGTTGCCATTGCCTCGACACATGATCTCTTTGGGCAGATATCCGACTCAGGGACTATTCGGTGCCAGTTCGGACCGCTTCCACTCCTCCCTGGCACCTATTTCTTGAATGTGGGACTCTATCCTTCCGACTGGTCACGCGTTTTCGATTATCATTGGCAAATGCATCCGCTATACCTAACAGGCGACTCGGCCACTTACCACGGAGTAACTGGAATTGTAACCCTTGATCCTCGTTGTTCCATGAAAACATGAGATTTCTATCTCCGCTTTTCAAGCTGGTCCGACTTTGGCTGCCGGGAACGGTCTCTATTCGTTGTCGAGTTCCGTTGATAGCAGGAACATTGTTGGTGGCAGGGCTTGGTTTCTCTGAATCTACAATCGCCGCGGATTACTACATCAGCAAGGCAGGCAGTGACGCTCATGATGGCCTGACACTCGATAGTTCATGGGCCACACTCGTACCCGCGAACAAAATGAATCTGGTACCTGGTGACCGTATTCTTCTTGAGGGAGGCAGCGGATTCCCTGGACCCCTGCTCTTCGACTCGGAGGACCGTGGAACTCCCAAGGCCCCTGTCGTCGTTACCTCGTACGGCGAGGGACGTGCCTTCATCCTTGCAGGCGCTGGAGTCGGCATCATGGCCCTGAACACAGCCGGGATTTTTATCTCGGACATCGAAGTCATTGGATCCGGTCGAACAGACAATGAGTCTGACGGCGTTAGTTTTTACTTAACCCGGGTCGGTGAGCACTACTTTCAGGGAATCACCATCTTGCGCATGGTCGTTCACGGGTTTGGTCGGAATGGCATCGCGATCGGAAGCTGGAATAGTCCGAGCGGGTTTCAGGACGTCAAGATTCAGGAGGTTGAAGTCTACGATAATGGATTGTCCGGTATCGTCACGTATGCCGAATCACCTCGGGCTCACAAATCTGTCTACATCGGCTACTCGAAGGTCTATCGTAATGCGGGTTCACCTGATGTCGTTCCGAGCGGGAACGGGATTGTTCTCGGCAGCGTGGATGGAGGAGTTATCGAGCGGTCTCAGGCTTTTGAGAACGGTTGGCAAGGCGACGGGGGAGTAGGCATCTGGACCTACGAGTCGACGAACATTCACATCCAACATAATGAGGCGCATCACAATCAGACTGCCGGCACCAGGGACGGCGGAGGGTTCGGTTTGGATGGGGGAGTGACTCATTCGCTCATGCAATACAACTTCTCACACGAGAACGATGGGGCTGGATTTCTTCTCTGCCAGTATGCCGGTGCGTCTTTCTGGTCGAAGAACATCGTCCGACACAACTTAAGTATCGACGATGGCCGAAACAATTCTTACGCCGGCATTCTGGTCTGGAACAACGGAACGGGTCTTGATGAAGCGACGATCTACGACAATCAGATTGTCATGGGCAAGACAAGGTTTGGGTCTCCGACTGTCCTTCAGATTCGCACTGAGGGAACTCGACGCTTTTCTATTTCCAATAACGTGTTTGTGACAATCGATGCGCGCGTGTCTCTCGTTATTGCATCTGGCCAGACCAATTTGAATGTGGCGCAGAACATGTGCTGGCCTCAACCCTGTCTTCGCACCACTCCCTAACAGTTTCCGCTATGAATTGGAGTATCCAATAGATATTTGCTTATTCGTAATCAATAGCGCCCTAAGCGCTAAATCGGAAGGACTACGGTAATCGCTGGTGTGTTTTGGAGAAGTGCTATATATCCTACATGTGGGTTAGCTTAGCTGCTACCATGTATTTGAGTCTCCCAATGCATTTGATCGAGAAGTTTCTAAAGGTGCAAATTCGATGTATGGACCGATCAAAGTTATCGACATTGAGTTAAGCCATCCGATAAAGGATCTCGTAGACCTTCATGGGTACCGTAGTCTTAAAGGTCTTGTCAGATTTCATGGAACCCCACTCGGCTATGCGAATGTTTCAATCACGAATGGCAGCACAGCTGCTTGTGCAATTGGGAAGGCAATTACAGATCAACTCAGTTGGGCGTTGATTCGCCATATCGTCCGATACCAAATCGAGCGCCCTATCTCTTCAGATGGCATCGATCCCACAAGACTCCTCTTTACCCCCACTCCCAAGACCATCAGCCAGAACAACCCTTCTGTAACCGTGGCCGTATGCACGAAAGACCGTGCAGAAGATCTCTCGGTGTGTCTTCCATCACTGGCCTCGTTATCGTACCCAGAATTGGATGTCCTCATCATCGACAATGCACCCAGCACCCCTGCGACAGAGCAACTCGTTCGCGAGCACTATCCCCAGTTCCGCTACATCTGTGAGCCACGCCCAGGTTTGGACTGGGCACGAAACCGCGCTATTGCCGAGAGTCCGTCTGAGATCATCGCGTTCACTGACGACGATGTGGTTGTCGATGCGCACTGGGTCTCGGCTCTCTCGGCCCGATTTGCAGAAGATCCTGACGTGATGGCCGTGACAGGACTTGTCGTCCCCTACGAGCTGGAATTCGACTCGCAAGTTTTGTTCGAACTGTATGGAGGATTCGGTAAAGGTTTTGACCGCAAGTGGTATCGCCTCGATCGTGCCATGCCAAGAGGTCACGAACGCTATCATATCGGTGCAGGGACTTTTGGGACCGGCGCCAACATGGCTTTTCGTCGTCGGCTCTTTGACCGCATCGGTCGCTTTGATCCGGCCTTAGACGTTGGCACCGTCACCAATGGAGGCGGGGACTTGGAGATGTTTTTCAGAACACTGGAAGAAGGGTTCACTCTCGTGTACGAACCTCGTGCCATAGTGAGGCATCGTCACCGGCGAACTTATGCCCAACTTCGCACCCAAATTACGAACAACGGGATCGGCCTGTACTCATTTTTTGTGCGAAGCGCGATCGCGTATCCGGCGCGTAGCCTGGCAATTGCGACATTCAGCCTCTGGTGGTTGTGGTGGTGGGGAACGCGTCGCCTACTTAGGAGCTTTCTGCGTCCCGGACTCCTTCCTCGTGAACTGATTCGCGTGGAACTTGTTGGTTCCTTGAGGGGATTGATCCGTTATTTTCAGGCCCGCCGCATAGCCAGCCAGATGACCAAACTCGATGTACCTGGTTGTTCAGCCACGGATCAAGCCTCGCTGGGGGCGAATGGCCGCTCCCAACAACCCGAGATCCAGACAATTGACTCGATATCCGATACGGATTGTTTTCACGATCTAATTCACTCGATCGGCATTCGCATGGTCGACCTTGCCAAAGCACAGATTCCGCTGACTGACGTGACTTCGTATCGACAAATCCACACGTATGTAAGCATTGGCCCGAATCTAATCGGAAACGTATCATTTAACAACCATGGTGGCAGAATTCCTGTATCACGTTTACTGGATGCCGTTGCTGACCAACTGACGATGGCAATCCTAGACCCCAGTCGGCGTTCTAGCGAGAGAACCTTGTGGGTGCAAGCCCAATCATCGCTCTCTCGAGAGTTGCCGCCACATGAGGACCTCTCCATACGCGTACAGCCTGATACATTGATTTCTATTATTGTTGCAACCTGCAATCGACCTGAACAGCTTCGAGGCTGTCTGCAGAGCCTCGTCCAACAGGCTACTACCAGAAGGCTAGAAATCATCGTGGTCGACAACCGCCCTGGTTCCTATTCTCTCGCCGGTCTTGCCGCAGAGTTTCCAGATGTCGTGTTTCTTGAGGAACCGCGTCGAGGGGTGTCTTTTGCTCGGAATACCGGCATTGTCCGCAGTAAAGGACATGTGATTGTGACCGTGGACGACGATGTCGTTGTTCCTACAGACTGGCTTGACAAATTAGTGGCGCCATTTACCCGTCATGACGTGATGGCCGTAACGGGAAATGTGTTGCCGTTCGAACTTGAAAATCGCGCACACATTCTCTTCGAAGAATATGGGGGGCTTGGTCGAGGGTTTAAGCGATTAGAATATAACGGCACGTGGTTCGAGTCGTTTCACCGCTCAGCCGTAACGACTTGGAAGCTAGGCGGAACAGCCAACTCAGCCTATCGAGCCAGCATCTTTTCCGACCCCTTCATCGGCTTGCTCGACGAAACGCTGGGACCAGGAACGCCGACGGGTGTCGGTGAGGACACCTACATCTTCTACAAGATCCTTAAGGCCGGCCATACCATTGTGTACGAACCATCGGCACTGGTGTATCACCATCACCGTGCTACTGTATCCGAGCTTGCCCGGCAGCTGTACAATTACAGTAAGGGCCACGTCGCATACCACCTCACCACACTCTTCAACGATCAAGATCTGAGAGCGTTGATTCATCTGACACTGCATTTGCCTCGAGCGCATCTTGGAAGAGCCAAACGTCGCTTGCTCGGCAAGACACGCTATCCTTTGTTTCTCCTTCTAGTGGAAATTGCCGGAAATATTGCAGGGCCTTTTTCCCTCTGGCGATCGCTGCGTCTTACACATCGCCTTGGACGAACCAGTTATGCGCCATCGGTGGCCTCCAATTCGAGCGGCATGGAAGGTGCGCGGAGTACGGCTGCTGAGACAAGTTATCTGAAACCTGTGAAACCTAAGTCGATGCAAGACGGATTCTGAGTAGATGCGAACCACTTGGCGAAGTCGGTCATGCTTTATGTCTGGAAAGTCCGGTTGTTAGAGACTAAAGAATCCTCCCATTGACTCGGGAGAGTCAATGGGAGGATTCTTGCCGCTATGGGGCGGCTGGTTTATCCAAAGACCATGAGACCATGCGAGAGTTTCGCGATCCATTGTCCTCACGCGAGGCTTGCCTGGACTCCCTCGGTCTCGTTGGCCTGACGGGTTCACGTGCCCGGACGGTGGCGGCGAAGACGCCTACTTCAATTCGAGGCGATACTTTTTGAGTGCACCGTTTGTCGCACGCAGACATCACCAACGCTCGGAACGGCCATGCACCGCTCAAAGCTTCCTATTCAAGATTGATTCTGGACGGCCTACATGCTGGCCACCCACGCTCCGGGAATGAGCGCCAATTACGTGGGGCGATTGAAGCCGATGAAACGTTGATCCGCGGGCCTGCAAAAGGCAAGAAGGGTCGCGGTGTTGCCACGGGCAAGAACAAATCCCTGGTGTCAGGGATAGTCGAAGTGTTGTCGTCCAAGGATGGCAGGGGGAAGGTGAAGAAGCGCGCAGGCCGGATCCGACCGGAAGTGGCCCATCATACCGACGAGGAAACAATCCGGATCTTTCTCGATAAAATCTCAAGTCCGGTTCAAAGGGGGTCCATACCGACGGGTGGCGGGGTTATTCAGAGACGGCCCTGTTGGATTATCGACATATCGTCAACTCAGGACTCTCTTCGGAGTGCGAACCGTTTGGCACCGCACTCCGCAGGGTCTTTTCGAACCTGAAACCTGGCTCCTGGGAACCCATCACGGGGTTGAGCCAAGATATCTGCGGGCCTATCGAACGAGTTCGTGTTTCGCTTCAACCGACGACAGGCTCCGATTGCGGCGTTCCAAACTTTGCTTGGCATCAGCTCCACCCAAGAGCCTCAATCTATGAGGAGGGTTACGATATCAGAAGACAACTGGATAAGGAAGGGTGGGAAAGCGAATGGTGAAAGCTTTGTCTCGAAGGTGATTCCCGGGGCGACACTGCCTGCATTAGGGTTTCAGGCAATACTGTCGAGTTTTTTGGTTCGCAGATTCAACCTTCCAGTGCATACCGTTCAGCCGCGTTTGGCCAGCGCGTGAAAGACCTCAGTGGGTGTTTTACATTCGAGTGATTTCCTGGGCCTGCCGTTGAGTACGCGTTCAACCTTCTCCCCCAGTGCAGGAGGGATGGTAGAGAAGTCGGTCCCCGTTGGGACGCGGTCGCGGATGAGGCCGTTGGTATGCTCATTCACGCCGCGCTCCCCTGCATGATCGGGCCTGGCAACGACGATCTGGGCGTACAGCCTGTGGGCTGTGTGGCTGTACCCGGAAAACTCGTTGCCGTTGTCGTAGGTCATGGTGTGGATGTGGTCGCGCAGCGGGTTCAGCCGGCGCACCGTGGTGCGGGGCGTTGGCCGTGGGGCTGGGCACTTTCGAGATGGGGGTGAACACGCTGTTCCGCTCGACAGGGGTGAGCCGCGCTCCCTTGTGGTGCGCGCCGACAATGGTGTCGCCCTCCTAATCGCCCAGCCGTGACTGTGCGTCCACGAGTGCGGGGCGATCCGCGATGGCAGTCCGATGAGGAGTCACGCCACGTCCAGCCGTATGAGCACCACGCCGGTTCTAGCGCGTGCCCCGTCGGCGCAAGAACCGCCAGAGCTCGCCGCCCGCGCGTGTGTTTGCCCAGGTCATCCGGTAGATCCCTTCATGGCTGAGGGAGACCCCGCGCGTGGCTCGCGACCAGAAGCTCATCTGCTCCGGCTCCATCCTGCCTCCCGCCGCGTACGCGCGAGGGCGCGACGGACGCCGATCGTCAGCGTGCGCGGCAGCGGTCGAACCTGCTGCGGTCGGGACTGCGCGGTGCGCGGCGCGTGCTGAACGCGGTCGCCCCGCAGACCCGTGTTCCGGGCGAGTTTCCGGGTCACGGGTCCGTGGCTGAACCCTAAGGCCTTGCCGATCTTGGCCGGTGTATTTCCCGCCGTCCGCAAGGCGGAAATGTGGCTCC
Organism: Nitrospirota bacterium; assembly: GCA_039932735.1. Classification (GTDB taxonomy): domain Bacteria; phylum Nitrospirota; class Nitrospiria; order Nitrospirales; family Nitrospiraceae; genus Palsa-1315. The sequence continues at coordinate 1,426 of JBDTPK010000075.1, read as the reverse complement.
GGTCTTCGTCGGGGATCCGACGAGAGGTGCGCATCAGTACCGCTTGGTACACACCAAGAGGGTACTCCATCACACCGTCGGTGAAATTATGCCCCGGCTACTTGAATCCGCGGTTAGTAATTGGATATGTACCGTTGATAACATAACCGTTTCGTCGTCACAAATGAGTGGAATCGGGATCATGCCTTGGGAAGTCCTATACCTTGAGCTCACCGTCCCGCTGACCCCATCTGGGGAACTACGAGATACGATTGGGTCTATTATTGGGCAATGCTTTCATGGAGTGCTTATCGGAAACAATGCCGCTCTATGCGCAAAACCCAGGGTCGAGCCTGTGGATAAAGGGTGTGGCGGGTGAGATCGTTTGGGCTTTAAGGAAATCGAACGAATTCGATCGCCGATTCTGTTTATTATGTGAATCTTTGATGAATACTCCAACGCTTTCGGTCTTTATTCCTGCGCAAAGATCCATAAACGGAGATTAGTAATGACTAAATTTGACAAGCAGCTTGAGAACGGAAGGACGGCATGGCTCAAGGAAATGGAGATCATTCTTATCAAGGGGTGAAGCGAGATATTCGAGCCGCAACATCCAAGCTCACTGAAAGTGGCTTTCTCATATTCAATGATTACACCTACTGGTTACCTGTAGAGAGCACACCCTATGGTGTTATTCTGCTGGTAACGAGTTATGTCTCGAACAGGACTGGGAGGCGATGTATTTCTCCTTGGCCCACTTCATGTATTGCGATCAGACGCCGACGATGATCTTATCAAATAGTACTCAGTGGGGCGGTGGGTTCAGATGTTCGACTTCATGCCCCAGATGTCTCGTCTTCGAGAAAGCTCTTTCAGGGTGTGTTTCTGTCCCTAAGTCCGCCGGCCATGAATCGAGAGTCCGTTTTCCTAACAGCACTGCTTATGGGTACAGCGATGAATTATAAGCATCGACTTATATTACGTGAAATACTGTGGCCTACATCTCCGTCTTCTTGTTTCATAGTTTTTTGTCTTTGTCTTTGTCTTGTAGGTCCTCTTTTTTTGATTACTCTTGAGGCGAGAGCAGCCCAAGAGGTAAGTCGAAGCGACAATATATCATTGCAACTCATTACATTTAAGTTCCATTACCACGCTCCCGAGGCAGGAGAAGTCTGGCTCGTCTGGGGGATCAATGGGTGGCAACAGGCACCCGATACGATGCGGCCTCCGGGAACTATTGTGCCGGACAAGGCGATGCAGACTCCGCTGGTCCGCACCAACAATACGTTCGCCATTACTATTCGGGTGCCGTCTGGGACTGTGATCGACTACGGATTTCTTACCAGCAAGACAGAGAAGGGAACTCCCGTAAAAATTTGGGAGAGTGGTCAGTCTTTGCCACGCGCCAAGGGTGATGCGCTCATCGAATTCGAATCCACGGTAAGTC